>NZ_NFKD01000110.1:0-5681 GCF_002160215.1 Bacteroides sp. An19
GGCGCATGACATGGCAGAATCCCGCCGGTGTCATACGCCCGGCAACAGGGGGCTGGATGATGTGCTGCAATGGCGCATCATTGAGTTCATAAAAAACGAGCAGTGGTCTCCCCGGCAGAGGTACTTTCCAGCTATTTCTTGCAACATTCTTCTACAAAATCTGACAAGAATTAAAGAAAACCTTATATCTTTGCGCCCAAAAACCGTTTTTTAGACTTAATTACCTATCAAGATGTTGGAAAGAGACTATATCATGCGACTGATACGCCAGTTTTTCGAAGCACTCGAAAAGCTGAAAGAAAAACGAGACACAAATGACGGAACAAGCATTCAAGTGGAAACAAACAATATGTACACCTCCTATTTCCACCAGCCCGAAGCTTTCTTCTATGAAGCCGGTTCCGATATCATCATCGGGTATATGCAAGCACGGTTTTCAGAAAAAGAATATATGCAACGAATCGAACTGTTGGCTGAACTGCTCTACTTTGATTCAACTATCAAAACGTCAAAAGAACAACAAAGAATGCTGTGGGAAAAAGTGCTTGACCTGCTTACCTTTTTAGATACACATAGCGACACTTTTTCATTCGACAGAAGACGAAAGATGGAGGATATAAAGGCTTTACTTAACCCATGAAAGTCTAAAAATATTCTTTTTCAGCAAAAAAATATGTTTTTTCCTCTTAAAATACCAATCTCCTAAAAAAGTTTTTCTATATTTGCTTACAATATGATAAAACAAGACTGATTAATTCTTATGGAAAAGATTGATAATCTCGACAAACAGATTCTGGAAATCATTTCACAGAACGCACGCATCCCGTTTAAAGATGTAGCAGCAGAATGTGGCGTATCACGCGCCGCTATCCACCAACGTGTACAACGACTTATTGACCTCGGCGTAATCATCGGTTCGGGTTACCACGTAAATCCTAAAAGCTTGGGCTACAGCACCTGCACTTACGTAGGTATCAAGCTGGAAAAAGGCTCGATGTATAAAAGTGTTGTCGCTGAACTGGAGAAGATTCCCGAAATTGTAGAATGCCACTTCACCACGGGGCCTTATACGATGCTGACCAAACTTTATTCTACCGACAACGAGCACCTCATGGAATTATTGAATTCGAAAATTCAGGAAATCCCCGGAGTTACAGCTACGGAAACACTGATTTCGCTGGAGCAAAGCATCAAAAAAGAAATCCCCATCCGTAAAGGCTCGAAATGATGGACTGGCTTATAACCAATCATATCGGAGGAATCGCCATCGGCATCTGTACGTTTCTGATTATTGGGATGTTTCATCCTATAGTCATCAAAGCCGAATACTACTTCGGCACAAGGTGCTGGTGGTGGTTCCTTGTGTTGGGAATTGCAGGAATCATTGGCTCTGTGCTGGTAAACGACCTCTTGATAGCAAGCCTGTTGGGAGTATTTGCTTTTTCCTCATTCTGGAGCATTAAAGAAATATTCGAACAGCGCGAGCGTGTATTAAAAGGCTGGTTTCCAATGAATCCTAAACGGGAACAAGAATACCGATAAGTATTTGCCATTTAGAACTTACAATTTACAAATATGAATGTCTGCAATTAGCCTCAATAATTATATGCCAGATTAAAGATACTTACTTTGCCAATGCAGATATATTATTGATGGAATGCAGACATCGTAAATTGTAAACTGCGACTTATAATCAGCCGTTATCTATCGCTTCATATTTTTGTAAAGGCAATTCGCCTTTCAAAACTCCCAAGGCATTCATCGCCAAAGCTCCCATTTCATCCTCACCAGGAATTACTACGATACGCGCCAACCCTTCTATCCATTCGCGCAACAAAGAAACCACATACGCATTATGGGCTATTCCTCCTGTCAAAATAATGGCATCGGTATGTCCATGAAGTGCCACGTGCATTGCCCCGATCTGTTTGGCAACGGTATAAACCATCGCTTCGAGTACCTGCTTATGACGGACATTACCGGCATGCACCCAACGCACAATAGTCTGTACATCGGTTGTACCTAAATAGGCGAGCAGCCCTCCCCTGCCATTCAGCATCTTATGGATTTCTTTCTGCGTGTACTTGCCACTGAAGCACAAATCGACCAACTGACGCGCGGGAATAGTTCCGGCACGCTCGGGACTGAACGGACCTTCACCATCCAAAGCATTGTTAACATCGACTACCTTGCCGTGACGATGCGCACTGACCGAAATGCCCCCTCCCAAATGAGCGACCACCAAATCGAGTTCCTCATAATGCTTCTGAATAGAAGCTGCATACCGGCGAGATACGGCACGACTGTTTAAAGCATGAAAAACAGACTGGCGGGGAATTTCAGGAATACCCGAAAAACGTGCCACATCGCGCAACTCGTCGGTCACTACCGGATCGGCAATGAACGAAGGGCAACCTATCTGACTGGCAAATTCGTCTGCCATCGGTGCAGCAAGATTGGAAGCATGTTCTACCGAAGCATGCCACAAATCGTACTTGATTTGCTCATTAATTTGATACACCCCTCCCGGCGTAGGACGCAATAAGCCTCCCCGCCCGATAATGGCATCAAACGCCATCGGTATACCTGCCCGTTGCAGAGCATCAAGCACATGCATGCGCCGGTACTCATATTGCTCGTTGATATGATGAAACCTTGCCAATTCTTTAGCAGAATGAAAGACACTTTCGCGCCAGACCTGTTCCAAATCCTCGTAAACCGCCAGCTTGGTAGAAGTAGAACCAGGGTTGATAACCAGTATTTTCATAACGTATCTTGATTTAAGTTTCCTGCCAGACATGCCAACACCAAGCTATAAAACTTGGAGTTGCCCGAATCGCTGCGCGAAGGCACTACTACCGGAGCTATGGTGCCGGTAAGCATCCCTGCCATATTGGCATCACCGAACAAGGAAAGGGTTTTATAAAAAGTATTGCCTGCCTCAATATTGGGAAATATCAGCACATCGGCATTACCTACTACGGGCGAAGACAATCCCTTGATTTCGCCGCTATGCCTGTCACAAGCCGTCTTGGCATCCATCGGACCGTCAATGAACACTTTTCCGAAACGACCTTGCAGAGCCTCTTCCTTCAAGTGAACATAACTCAGCGTATGAGGAAACTTCTCATTCACCTTCTCCGAACAATGAATCAAGGCGATACGCGGCTGCTCATTACCCAGTTCACGACACAATGCCACGTCACATGATATCATTGCACGAAACTGTTCGAGCGTGGGACGAGGGATAACCGCCGCATCCGAGAACAACAGCAACTTGTGATACAAAGGCACTTGTGCCACCGCCACATGGCTCAGCACACCGCCCGGAGGAAGCAGTCCCACCTCTTTCTTCAGCACAGCCCGCAACAGATTATCAGTATTTATCAAACCTTTCATCAAGATATCAGCCTCGCCTGTACGTACCAATTCCACTGCCAAAGCCGCAGCTTCATCAGGCGTGGAAGCTTCGTATATCCTGACAAAATCGGGAGATGCCCCACGCAGCTGGTAAGCCATATCCTTATGGGCCGAATCGATTACCAACAGAAACTCAGCGATTTCTTCGCGCAAGCTACGAATAATGACGTATTCCGTATGAGGGTCATTCGGACAAACCACCGCCACTCGCCGCCGGATGCACGACGAACGTAGACGGTTTACCACTTGTGAGAGGGTTCGAAGCAATTCCATACCATCAGATTTTTGGCAAAGATGAGAAATAAATCTGAATTTATCCCTATCTTTGCCTTGATTCCACCAAAGATTTAACTTATGAAAACGTTTCAAACATTTGACATCGAATCCACATACCGTGCACTTCACAGCCGGTTCCCCAATCATAATAGTGCCCCCATTATTGGCATCACCGGAAACTTCAGCGAAGGAAATCTAAGCCTTGCACCAGGATATTATGCTTCCATTCTGAAAGCCGGAGGTGTTCCGCTTATTATACCACCATTCGAAAACGATAACATTTTGATAAACCTCCTTGACAATATAGACGGACTCTTATTAAGTGGAGGAGGAGATATCAATCCTTTATTCCTGAAAGAAGAACCAGTAAAAGAATTACACAATATAAATCCTTATCGTGACCAGCAGGAATTACTGATAGCCCGCCTGGCAGCCAATCGCCAAATACCCATGCTAGGTATTTGCAGGGGCATACAGATAATGAACGCCGCATTGGGAGGAAGCCTATACCAAGATATTTATTCACAGACCGGAAACGAACTCATCAAACACAACCAGGACCTGGACCGTGCATATGCCTCACATACCGTCCGGATAGCAACTGACAGCCAGCTTGCTAAAATTATGGGGCAGAACACTTTGCCTGTCAATTCATTCCATCATCAGGCAGTAAAAGAACCAGCTCCTGGCTTCCGCATATCTGCAACGTCCGCCGATGGCATTATCGAAGCCATTGAAAGTACTGAAGGCAAATCAATGCTCGGCGTGCAATGGCACCCAGAATGTTTCATCCTGAATGGCGACGAATGCATGATGCCCCTCTTCAACTGGCTCTTACAAGAAGCAGACTCTTTCCGGCAAGCCAAAGCACTGCATCAACGAATATTGACACTAGACTCTCATTGCGACACTCCAATGTTCTTCGAACAAGGCATCAACTTTGCCACACGAGACCCGAAGATAAAGGTTGACTTACATAAAATGACGGAAGGACGGCAAGATGCCACCATCATGGTAGCCTACCTCCCGCAGAAAGAACGTACCGATGAAGCCTTACTGGCAGCTACCGCTAAAGCCGACCAGTTATTGAACGAGATAGAACACATGGTAGCCATGAATTGTACCGCCATCGACATTGCCTATACCCCCAAAGACCTGTACCGGCTGAAACAAGCCGGCAAGAAAGCCATTATGCTGGGTATCGAAAACGGATATGCTATCGGAAAAGACCTAAGCAACATTGAACGTTTCCGCAAACGAGGAGTAGTATACATGACCTTGTGTCACAATGGGAACAACGACATCTGCGGTTCAGCACGATACAACGAAGGAAACCTGGGCGTAAGCGATTTCGGCGAACAGGTCATCCACGAAATGAACCGTGTAGGTATGTTGGTTGACTTATCGCACGCAGGCGAACAGAGTTTCTACGATGCACTGGATATCAGCCGCCAACCCGTAGTCTGCTCACACTCTTCCAGCCGGGCTCTATGTGACCATCCACGTAATCTGACCGATGAGCAACTGAAAGCCATTGCCCGCAAAGGTGGCGTGGTACAACTCTGCCTATATGGTGGTTTTCTCCGTACAGACCGTCCGGCTACCCTTGATGATGCAATCGAACATTTACATCACATCGTCAACCTCATAGGAGTAGACCATGTAGGCATCGGTACCGATTTTGATGGAGATGGGGGTATCATCGGTTGCAACGACTCGTCTGAGTTGATAAACTTTACCCGCAAATTGTTATATGAACGATACAGCGAAGAAGACATCCAACTGATTTGGGGAGGCAATTTCCTGCGGGTAATGCAACAAGTACAAAAAATTTAGTGTCTTATACTGATATGATTTACATCGTTCTGTTTTAGAAGCTGTTTTGAATTTCTCCAAAAAGTTTTTCTTGGCTTGATGTATCCGTTTTCGTGTGTGCTTTGGGCGATTTTTTGGTCTTTTTCGCTCCTGTTCTTCGTCAGATAGCC
>NZ_NFKD01000111.1:0-5659 GCF_002160215.1 Bacteroides sp. An19
ACCACAACGTCAACATACAGGTTCAACAAAACTATAGCGACTGTCACTATGAATCCAATAGTAACAGTCGCTATCATTATATAGATATTTAATGACTGTAGTTTATCGAATGCTTACTCCTTATCATATTAGGTGTCATTTGTCTGGTGGCGGGTATGCTGGGCTGTGTGCTTCCGTTACTTCCCGGACCTCCGCTTGCCTATGTCGGCATGTTGCTGTTTCATTTCACCGGTCGGTTGCAGTTTACTCCGGTGCAGTTGGTTGTGTGGGCTGTATTGGTTGTTCTGGTGCAGGTGCTCGATTACGTGATACCGATGTTGGGGACGAAGTATGCCGGAGGCACCAAATGGGGCAATTGGGGATGTGTCATCGGTACGGTAGCAGGCTTGTTCTTTCCGCCTTGGGGAATCATTTTTGGACCCTTCTTCGGAGCGGTCATTGGTGAGTTGGTGGGAGACAAGAACCTGAAAGATGCCTTGCGTTCCGGGTTCGGCTCTTTGGCGGGCTTCTTGTTCGGAACAGTTGTCAAGCTGGCATTGTGCGGTTATTTCGTTTGGCAATTCCTTGCAGCCTTCTGAGTTTGTTGGAGGATGGTCAGTCAGAAATGAAATGCGAATATTTCTAAGCCTGTACACATGGCGGTGCGGGCTGGGAGTTAGATGCCAATACCTCTTGCATTGTTTTTGGATGCGGCAGCTTGTGTCGCCCGATGCGGTTAGCTGCTTTCCTGTCAGCATCTATCTGCGTTTTCAGTCCTCTATAGCCAGTACTGCTGTCCTGATAGGTCAGGACTGCAGTCCTTGCTGGGAGGACTGGGAAAAGGAGCAGGATGTGTCGGGCGAAGCAAGCTTTTGCGTTGTCGGATGAGGTTTATTGGCAGAAGGGATAAATATGATGAACTGTTGTGTTTCAGCGTATTGAATTGTAAATCCTGTATGATGGATTTTAAAAAATTGTTATACCTTTGCAGGCATAAAAGGACAAGCCATGAAACCGAATGCCGTAACCTGCCTATTGTTGATTTTCTGTGTGATGAACCTGTTCTTCGGCTGCTCTCAGCGGAAAACCGCCCCTTTGCCCGAACTGGAGCGGGCGGAAGCGGTGATGTTCGACCATCCCGACAGTGCCTTGCGTATTTTAGAATCTATGCCCATGCCTGCGGATAAGGGGCAGCATGCCTTGTGGTGCCTGCTGGTGACGCAAGCGAAATACAAGCAATACCTTCCTATCCCTTCTGATTCGTTGATTCGTATTGCGTATGATTATTACAAGCCTACGGATGATGCCCGGCGTAAGGCGATGGCAGCACTTTATATGGGTGGGGTGAATTATGATTTGAAGAATATCGAAGAGGCGATGACATATTATCTGGAAGCTAAAGATGAAGTGGCGCATACCGATGATTATACATTAGGCTATTTGGTAATGTCCAGTCTTGGCAATTTATACCTTTATAGAAAACTAACAGATTATGCATTGGAGGTATGTCAAAAGGCTTATGATTATGCAATGAAAACTTCTTATTTTAAGTATAAAGCAGATGCATTAAGAAGTATAGCAAGAACTTATCATGTGAAGAATAAGTTGGATTCAGCTATTGTTTATTATGATAAAGCTATTATGGAAGCACATAATGCGGAATTATTAATGTTGAACAGAGGATAAAAGTGGAATTAGCCGGTATCTATATTAATAAAGGTGAATATAGTAAAGCATTGGAATTGCAAAAGGATGAATTTGGACAATATTATATTTCCGCTCAATCATTATATTGTATAGGCACGATTTATATGAATCAAGAAAAATACGATTCTGCTTATTTTTATTTGACGCAGGCGTTAATAAATTCGAATGTTTATACACGTCGAGGTGTTTACCGGAATTTATTACGTTTAAGTTATCATCCTCAATATCAGAAATACATGATTAATTTCTGTGATTCATTGCGTGCATATGAAGATTCGGTGCAGAGACTGGATAAAAGTAAGGAGATTATTATTTATAGGGGGAAGTATGAAAAAGAGAGATTAGTAACTCAAAACCAGCAGTTAGAATTGGAAAAGGTTTATACTTCCCGTCTGCTTCTCCTACTGACTATTATAGTTTTAGTCCTGCTTGTTTTGTTGGTTTATTTCTATCAGCGGCGGAAAATAGCCATACACGAAAAGGGAGAGGAACTGAACCGTCTGGGCTTGCGGCTTCACGAGCATGAGTCGCTGATGGACCGGAACAACGCTTACATTGCGGAACTGGAAGCGCAGATAGCCGAGGGGCGTGAGGCTTCGGACCAGTTGGGTGAGCAAGAGGAAACGCTTGCCTCCCTACGTAAGGAAAACGATTCCTTGCGCCGTGATGCGGACCGCTTGCGTAAGGAAATGGAGAAGCTCCGCCTCCCTTCGGAAGAGTCGGTCGGTACGGAACGCATCGCCGCAGAACTTCGCCAGACCAGGTAGGAGAACGAGGAGCTCCGCATCCGCATGCTGGAAAGATACCCCGAGCTTTCCTCCCTCCATGCCCATCCGGTGTACCTTCAGGCGGAAGGCATGTCACGGCTCCGCCAGATATGCGATACGGTGTACGGGGGCTTTTGCCGGCGCCTCTCGCAATCCGTCCCTTCGCTGAGCGAATACGAGGTGGAGCTGTGCTGCCTGATCAAGCTCCGCTTCACTGTCGGTGAGATAGCCGCCCTGCTGGGCATTTCCCCTTCCTCGGTCTCTACCAGCAAGCACCGTGTGAAGAAGAAAATCTATTCGTGCCTCGGCATCACGGACAAGAAGAGCCTGGACTTATGGGTTTGGGAAGCCTGAACATGCCGCATCTGTATAGATTCGGCTTTCCTTAAAATTTGTAATCCGTTTATTATAAGCTGTTTATAGGAACGGTGCTGTATAGATGGATTTCTTGTTTCATCGGATAATACTCTTTAACTTTGCGCCAAACAAAACAAAGACAATCAACCGAAATGAGACAGATTTTATTCTTTTTGCTGTGTCTGTGCGCGGCATCCATCCTTCCGGCGCAGACCTACACGGGCAAGGTGACAGACGAAAAGAACCAGCCCTTGCCCTACGCCAATGTAGTATTGTTATCCTTTCTCGATTCCGCTTTTGTGACAGGAACGGTGAGTGACGAATCGGGTGCTTTTACTTTGAAAAGTGAGAAGCCGGACTTGCTGCTCCGGGTCTCTTCCATTGGCTATGCCACTCTATATAATAAGGTAGAGAAACCGGACTTGGGAACCATCCAGCTTTTGCCCGATGCGCAGTTGTTAGGCGAAGTGGTTGTAAAGGGAGACTTGCCTAAAGTGCGCCTGAGAGGGGATGCCATGGTAACGAATGTAGCGGGCACGATTTTGGAAAAGGCAGGTACAGGAAATGATTTGCTTGACCGCATTCCGGGCGTTTCAGCAAATGATGGTACGGTGAATGTATTTGGAAGCGGCAATGCGGTTATTTACATCAATGGCAGAAAGATGAGAAACAGTTCGGAGCTTGACCAGCTTTCGTCGGACAATGTCAAAAGCGTGGAAGTGGTGCGCAATCCGGGCGCACGTTATGAAGCATCGGTGAAGGCTGTGATACGTATTATTACTAAAAAGGCGCAGGGCGAAGGCTTCGGTTTCAATAACCGCTTCTACACTTCTTACCAATACGATTGGAATGTGCTCGACCAGTTCAATTTTAATTACCGCAAAGGAGGGTTTGACTTGGGAGGGATGCTGTTCGGTGTAAACCAGAAATTTGAAGACAATAAGACTATAATACAACGCACTTACCTTGATAAGGTATGGGAACAAGCTTCGGGTTTTAACAGCCCCTATCACTCGCAGACCTTGTCCGCCATGCTTTCGCTGAACTACCAGTTCAATGAGAACCATTCTATAGGCGCACGTTATGATTTCGACCGTAGACCGAAGAATCTGCAGCATATCAGTATGGAGACTTCTGTAACCCGGGACGAAAACGAATATGAAAGGAGCCAAAGCACGGGAATGTCGGATTACACGGATACCAGACACCTGCTGAACATGTATTACAACGGGTGTGCCGGAGACTGGAGCCTTGATTTCAACGCTGACGGCATGTGGACGGAAAGTAAAAACCCACAATATACAGATGAACTGGTAACCCCTGCCGGAGGTGTACAGACAGAACAGTCCGTTACGATCCTTGCCTTGACAGAGAACCGGCTTTATGCCGCCAAGCTGATAGCTGAACATCCCCTATGGAGCGGGAATCTTTCCGTCGGGACTGAATATACATACAGCAGCCAGATGAGCTGATATACTAATAAGGAAGGGATTCTGGAGGACAATCA
Source organism: Bacteroides sp. An19 (assembly GCF_002160215.1). NCBI lineage: Bacteria > Pseudomonadati > Bacteroidota > Bacteroidia > Bacteroidales > Bacteroidaceae > Bacteroides > Bacteroides sp. An19. The sequence goes on from NZ_NFKD01000111.1 coordinate 4,318, forward strand.
CAATGACATTAAGGAAAATGCCGTTTCGGCTTTTGCGGAATATGCCTACAGCTTCGGTAATCTTCAAGCGAGGGCAGGAGTGCGTTATGAACATCTGAAATCGGATTATTACGAAGACGGGGTGAAAAGTGCCGAGCAAAGCCGTGTGTATGACAACGTCTTCCCTTCCGTGTCCCTCGCCTTTCCAATAGGGAAGGTACAGACCCAGCTGACCTATTCGGGCAATATCAAACGGCCGGATTATTACGATTTGCGAAGCGGCATCAGTTATGTCAACCGTTATAGCTACGAAAGTGGGAATCCTTATTTGGAACCCGCTATCGAACATGTCGTTTCGTTGAACATGTCGTACGGCTGGCTGTACCTGAATGTGAATTACATCCATGGGAAAGACGTTGAAATACAATACAGCCGGGCTTATTCAGAAGAGAATCCCGCTGTTTCCCTGTTGACCCATATTAACGCTCCGGAAATAGACAAACTGAATGCCACGTTCACCTTGTCTCCGTCCGTAGGCATCTGGTCGCCCCAGCTTACCCTTATGTTTAACCAGCAATGGTTTAGGGTAGACACACCGGAAGGCCGACGTAATTTCAACAATCCTGTCGGCGTGTTCCAATGGGATAACACGTTTGCTTTTCCAAAAGGTTTTCAGTTCAACTTGGACATGATGGTCTCTACACGAGGCGATGAAGAGACTATCAAGTATATGAAGCCATACGGGGCACTGAATTGCTCCCTTTATAAAAGTTTTTTCAGCGGCTGTCTCAGCTTTCAACTGAAAGCTAATGACCTGTTGAATACGGCTCAGCCTGAATGTACGCTTTATAGTGGAAACCGTACGATTTGGGTGGATGCTGAATCACGTCGCAGCATTGCCTTGACTGTCCGCTACAAATTCAACGCCACAAAGAGTAAGTACAAAGGTACAGGTGCCGGTCAGGAGCAGCGGAGCCGGATGTGATTTTAAGTTTGTGAGTTTTTTAGTTCTTGAGTTTTTAAGTTTCTCTTATGCTTAACTCAAGAACTTACGAACTTAAGAACTAAAAAACTTACAAACTAACCTACAGGCTGTTGATTTCTTCTTCGGACAAGCCGCTGCATTCAGCAATTATGCTGATTGCAACTCCTTTAGCTTTTAGGCTTTGCGCCATTTCAATTGCTTTTTTCTTTGCTCCTTTTTCAATACCGATTTTTTCTCCTTCTTTCAGTCCTTCCTTGCGTCCTTCTTTCAGTCCTTCCTTGCGTCCTTCTTCCTTCGATTTAATTTTCGCAGTATCAATGGTATTTTTCCAGTCCCGGTAGATTTTCAGGCTTTCTTCGTAGCTGTCGTATTCGGTCT
>NZ_NFKD01000112.1:0-5485 GCF_002160215.1 Bacteroides sp. An19
AACCAAGATCAGGAAGAAAATTAATGCCAGACCGAGAGAAAAACTCAATTTCTCGACTCCGGCTGAGGTCTTTTTCAAAAATATTTCGTAATGTTGCACTCGCTGGTTGACTCTGCCTTTCTATGCACCTCTGTACCTCTGTAGTGAAATTTCACACAAAGATTTGGCGATTTCGAAAATAAGCCTTATCTTTGCACCCGCAATTCCATTTTAACATGGACATGCGCCTGTGGCGTAATTGGTAGCCGCGCCAGACTTAGGATCTGGTGTCGTGAGACGTGTAGGTTCGAGTCCTATCAGGCGCACTTCTTTTTTATTCCTTTTGGCTCTCAGGCCAGTTCACCAAATACAAAGTTCCTTTAGCACGCGTAATTGCCGTATAAAGCCAGCGGTAATAATCGGGCGAAACCATATCCTCGGTCAGATACCCCTGATCAATGAACACGTTTTGCCATTGTCCGCCCTGCGCTTTGTGGCACGTTACGGCGTATGCATACTTCACCTGCAAAGCGTTATACCACGGGTCTGCCTTTATCTTCTTCATCCGCCCCGCTTTCGTGGTAATATCCTGGTAATCTTCGAGCACGGCATGAAACAAACGGTCGGCATGCTCTTTGGGCAATGCCGGCGCATCGGTATGGAGCGTATCAAGCAGGATTTTCACCTCCAGCTCAATATCGTTGTAATCAGGAAACGCAAGAAGCACATCGGCAAAACGGAATCCATACATCTCGTGCACCCGGCGCACCCGGCGTACCACGGCTATATCCCCGTTGGCGATAAAATCCAGTTCCTTGACATCGGCTCCCCAAAAATAATTGTTCTTCGCCACCATCAGGATATCGCCCGCATTCAATTCATCCTCACGATAAAGAACCGTATTCCGTATTCCCTGGTTATAAAGGTTAGCCCGCTTGTTCGAACGGCAAATCACGATGGTTTCGTCCATTCCCTCGCGCCCATAACGGGTGTTGAGGGTCTCTATCAGTTCGCTCCCCGGCACCACACGCACATCGGGAAATCCCTCTACCCGTATGCGGGGAAGCTCTCCGGAAAACTCTTCCGCCATTTTCCGGCGCAGGCAAGTGGCATTGTACAAGATGCCCGACTCAGACTCCTGCCGGACTACTTGCGTCAGCTCCTGCTCTACAACCTCCAACCCATACCCTCTCAACACATCTGCCGAGAGTGCCGGACTCTCTTCTTCGCCTACAGGAGGCAACTGAGCGGTGTCGCCCACCAACACCAACCTACACCCTTGCCCGCCATATACATATTGTATCAGGTCGTCCAGCAAGCGTCCGCTCCCGAACACGTTCCCCGACAAGCCCAGATTGGATATCATCGAGGCTTCGTCCACAATGAACAACGTGTGCTGGTGCAGATTGACATTCATCGTAAAATTATCCATCTCGTTCGAAAAAGTACGCTGGCGGTAAATACGCCGGTGGATGGTGTAAGCCGGATGTCCGGAGTGAAGCGCGAATACTTTGGCCGCCCGCCCCGTAGGAGCCAGCAATATACATTTTTGCTTCATCCCGTCGAGAGCTCTCACCAATGCACTTACCAGACTGGTTTTTCCTGTTCCGGCATATCCTTTCAACAAGAAAACGGTATCCGGTTGAGAGGAGAGAAGAAAATCAACGAACAAATTCATCGTTAATTCTTGCCCGGAAGTTGGCTTATTAAAGAAATTTTGCTTTATCTGATCCAATAATTTGATGTTCAGCATACTTATCCTATAAATTTTAGTAACTTTGTCCACTCTTAAAAACAGAAGTCATATTTTTATACACGAATATAAACCAAAAAACGCAAAAAGAAGAAAGAATATGCCAGAAAAAGATACCAACCAGACTCAACCGGAATTCCAAACTCTCTCTATCCGACTCAGTCCGGAGGGATTTTCTTTTGCAACCTATCATCCGGCAGATGCAAGCCGTATCTATTTCCAGCATACCGCAGTAAACGTGCAACGTTCGATGGCAGCCAATGTAAAAGGTTTCCTGTCTCAAACTCCTGAGCTGAACGTTATATACCATCAAACCAACATCCTGATACATACTTTACGGTATACTACCGTTCCTCTCGAACTCTTCGAAGACGAACAAATGGAAATGCTTTTCTACCAAAACGTACCCAAACAGAACAATGAAATCGTTTTATGCAACATCCTGGGCAACAGTAATATGGTAGTATTGTTCTCTATTGACAAACTAACCCACGTATTTTTGTCCGAGCATTTTCCTCGTGCACGTTTTTTTGCTACAGTAAGCCCTCAGATAGAATACTTTACCAAAGAAAGTCGTCAAAGACAAACACAGCAAATATATGCCAATATACATGCCGACAATATGGAAGTATTCTGTTTCTCTAACGGCAGATTACAACTTGCCAATACCTATCCGATAAGCACCAATGAAGACCGTTCGTATTACCTGCTGAATATCTGGAAACAATTAGACTATGATACAGAAAAAGATGAACTGCATCTCACAGGGCTTACGAAAGAGGAACTGCACGGACAAATTAGTTTCCTCCGACAATTCATCCGGAAAATATTCATAATCAACAACCCTCAGGCGGAACTCCAGCAGTCTTCCGACACTTCGCTGGAAACGATTCCGTTTGATATTCAATCTTTATTTATATGCGAGTAATCAGTGGAATCTACAAACACCGGAGGTTCGATGTGCCCCATACTTTCAAGGCTCGTCCTACTACCGATTTTGCCAAAGAAAACCTTTTCAATGTCTTAAACAATCATTTCGATTTCGAAAACAACGTAACGGCACTCGACCTGTTTGCAGGAACTGGAAGCATCAGTATTGAGCTTTTGTCAAGGGGATGCGACAAAGTCATATCAGTAGAAAAAGACCCTCAACACTATGCCTTTATCTGCAAAATCATGAGCGATATAAAGACCGACAAATGCAAGACCATACGAGGTGACGTATTCAAATACATCAGTAAATGCAAGGAGCAATTCGATTTTATCTTTGCTGACCCTCCCTACGCTTTACCGGAATTAGAAAGCATCCCAGACAAGATATTCGAATACAATCTGCTCAAACCCGACGGGCTTTTCGTTTTGGAACATGGAAAGAACCTGAACTTTGAAAGCCATCCGCACTTCACCGAACACCGGCACTATGGAAGCGTAAACTTCTCATTTTTCCACTAAAGCAAGGGAGCCAGCAAACGTACAACCGATTCGGTTATCTTATTCTTCCATGAACGCTGGCTCCATAACTTGCGCGACAAAAGCTGACAATGCTTTTGGTCGGCAAGAAACACTCCTTTCAGACGCAAAGCCATTTCAACATCATAAAAAAAGACATTCGCCTCAAAATTGTGCTCAAAACTCCGAAAATCCATATTGGTAGATCCGACCGATGAAAACTCATCATCCGACACCCATAGTTTGGAATGCAAAAAGCCCTTCCTATACAAATAAACCTTAACACCCGCACGCATCAATTCATCCAAATAAGACAAAGACCCTTTATGAGTCAGATACGTATCCGCACGCTTAGGCAACATCACCCGTACATCCACCCCTGAAAGGGAAGCGGTCTGCAATGCCACCACCACTTCTTCTGTAGGAAGCAAATAAGGAGTCTCAATATAAAAATACCGTTTGGAAGAACACAAAGCCTTGATAAGCCCTTGCATAATGTCGTGCCAATCTCCAACCGGTTCCGAAGTTACAATCTGCGCCACCACGTTGCCTTGCCATTCCATTTTCGGAAAATACTCAGAAGAAGTAAGTAACATCCGGTCCACAACAAACCAATCAGTCAAAAATGCCGTCTGCAAACCATATACAGCCTTTCCTTTGACACACACATGCGTATCACGCCAAATCCCCCACGAAAATCCACGCAAATAACGTTCGGCGATATTCATACCTCCGATAAATCCTACTTTCCCATCAATAATCGCTATCTTCCGGTGATTCCGATAATTAACCTTACTGGTAAAACGGGGAAAACGGACTTTCAGAAAACTCTGTACCTCAATTCCCTCACACATCATCTCATCATAAAACAAAGGATTTACTTTCCAACAACCCACATCATCGTACAGCAAGCGTATTTTCACTCCTTCACGTGCTTTATCTATCAGCAAATCCCGCAACAAACGTCCTACCGAATCGTCTTCAAAAATATAAAATTGGAGATGAATGTGGTGCTTTGCCTGACCGATTTCATGCATCAATGCCTGTAACATCGCATATCCATCTGTATAAACCGCTACTTGATTTCCATCAAACGGCAAAGCACTATTGATTTTTCGGAAAAAGGATATCAATGGATTTTTATTATTCAAGTCATAAAAAGCCTCTTGCGCCTGATATTCTGCCATCGGCCTTTTGTTCAAACGTGAATAGCCTTTCTTGCTTATCAACCTTTCCCGACGTGTACTTCTTCCAAAAAAGAAATAAAACACCAATCCTACCAGCGGCAAAAAGAAAAGCACAAGTATCCACGCCATGGTTTTCACCGGATTACGATTTTCTAGAATGACTACAAATATAGTAGTCACAATCACTGCCAGATAAAGAATCCGGAATATACTCCAGAGCACTTCACTCCAAACAATCGCATCCATCATAAAAAACACTTATAAAGAAGATTGAATGATATCTATCAAAATCGGTTTCATACCGCTCACAAAACATTCCACGGCAATCACCATCAATATAAGCCCCATCAAACGCATCATCACATTATTTCCAGTTTCTCCGATAACCTTGACTAGACGAGTTGACAAACAAAGTATAATGTAAGTCAATACATAGACAATAGCAATAACAGCCACTAACGTCACTTTTAATTCCCAACTATCTGCATCACTCATCATAATAATACCATTCGCTATAGCTCCAGGACCACACAGCATCGGAATAGACAAAGGAGTAATGGAAATATCATCAGCATACGTCTTAATTTCTTCATCTTTCAACTTCGTATTTGTATAACGGGCCTGCAACATGTCATACCCAATTTTCAAAATAATAATTCCGGCAGCTATACGAAATCCATTCGTTGAAATACCAAAGAACTTAAACAAGAACTGACCAAAAAAAGTAAATGCCATCAAAATTACAAAAGAAATAATAGTGGCACGTTTCACTATGTGTTTACGTTCTTTATCCTCCAGTCCATTAGTCATTGTCAAAAATACTGGCATAGTTCCTAATGGATTAGTTAATGTAAAAAAGGAAGTAAAACAAAGTAATGCAAAAGGCAGAATTGTATCCATATTAAAATTCAATAGTAAGTCTGGGCAAATATAAGAAAATAAATGCATAATCTCAAAAAAAGAAAGGGATCCTCCCCCGGTTTGATGTCCGAGGGAGAATCCCAAAACGGCGGCTACCTACTCTCCCACTGTTACGCAGTACCATCGGCGTGACGAAGCTTAACTTCTCTGTTCGGAATGGGAAGAGGTGGAACCTTCGTGCCATAGCCACCTTAAT
>NZ_NFKD01000113.1:0-5319 GCF_002160215.1 Bacteroides sp. An19
CAGCAGAGCTTGCGTCCTCTTCAACTCCTTGATTACAAAGCTAATGAAAACCTTTAATAAAATAAAAAAATTCTCTGGATATTTGGATTACAACATAGAAGAAACTGTTTTGAATTTCTCCAAAAAGTTTTTCTCGTCTTGATGCATTCGTTTTCGTATGTACTTTGGGCAATTTTTTGTTCCTTTCCGTTTCTGTTCTTCGTCAGCTAGCCCACTATCTTCCTCATCACACAAGCGGAAATGCCTCAAAAACGCATTACGGTAAATTCAAAACAATTTCTTAATTTTTAATCCGAATCAGCAGATTCGCCAATATTGCCGTAAGTCCTCCGGTAGTGATGCCTGATGAAAAAATAGTGCGTAGGGTTTCGGGAAGCTGGCAGAGAATGTCAGGTACCAGTTCTACGCTTAAGCCAAAGGAAAAACTTAGGGCAACAACCAATGTTGCCTTGCGGTCAATGTCTTGTGAAGCAATGATACGTATACCTGCTGCTGCCACCGTGCCGAACATCAGCAACGTGGCACCGCCCAGTACCGGTTCAGGCATCAGCGAAAAGATCAATCCCACTGCAGGAAACAATCCCAATATAATCAGCATCGCGGCAATGTAGTAACCCACATAACGGCTTGCTACACCCGTCAGTTGTATCATTCCGTTGTTTTGGGCAAAAATGGAATTGGGAAACGAATTAAGGCAAGCAGCTATCATCGAATTAAAGCCATCAGCAAAGATGCCTCCTGAAGCACGGCGGACAAACTTCTCTCCCTCTACAGGCTCGCCCGAAATTAGTGAGTTTGCCGTAATGTCACCATATGCCTCAATGGCGGTAATAAGATAAATCAATGCCAAGGCTATGATAGAAGATATATCAAAAGAAAGTCCATAACGGAAAGGCATGGGAACATTCAGTCCGCCATAATCTGGGATAGAAGCGAAATCTACCATCCCCAGACACCATGCCACTATATAACCGATAGCGAGTCCAATGACAATGGAACTCATACGCAGGTAACGGTTTGAACTACGGTTAAAAAAGATAATCAAAACCAACACCAGTCCGGCGAGTCCCACATGACGCAGGCTGCCGAAAGTTCCGTCGGCTTGTGCTGCAGCTCCGCCTCCGCAAGCCGTGATGCCCACCCGTATCAGACTCATGCCAATAAGAGTTACCACAATACCCGACACCAACGGGGTGATAATCCGACGGGTATATTTCAATAAACGACTAATAAACATCTCGACCGATGCAGCAGCCATACAGGCACCAAAGATAGCTGAAAGCCCTCCGGTCAGTCCTGCTGCAATAATAGGACCGATAAACGAAAAGCTGGTACCTTGTATGCACAGTAAACCACATCCGATAAAACCTATGCGGCGACATTGGATGAAAGTGGAAATGCCCGAAGCAAATAATGCCATTGATACCAGATAACCAGTTGTTTCCAAATTCAATTTTAGAGCACCGGAAATAATGAGCGGCGGGGTGATAATTGCCACAAAAATGGCCAGGAGATGCTGCAATGCGGCAAAAAGAGTCTCACGCAAGGGCGGACGGTCATCCAGCCCATAGATTAACCCGGAAGATACTACAGGTCCTTGATGTTCTTCCATTATTCGCGGATTTTGATTTCACAATTCTCCAAACTCTCAATGATAGCAAGCGACTCGACGTGTATCCCCTGCTGACGCAAGTAGTCACCTCCGTGCTGAAACGCTTTTTCTATTAAGAATCCCATCCCCACCAATTCAGCTCCTGCCTGCTGTACCAGATCGATGACACCTTTGGCTGCATTACCGTTCGCCAGAAAATCATCAATAAACAACACCCTGTCGCCCGGACACAGGTAATCACGGCTGACACAGACTTCATACGAACGGTCTTTGGTGAACGAATAAACCATTGTGGTCAGCATATTCTCCATGGTACTGGGACGTTTTTTCTTGGCGAACACTACCGGCAATTCGAGAAGATAGCCAACCATAATGGCTGGAGCAATGCCACTCGCCTCGATGGTCATCACCTTATTTATATCTGTACTTGCAAACCGGCGGACAAACTCTACCGCCATCGATTTCATCAAAACCGGATCCATCTGGTGATTGATGAAATTGTCTACTTTCAAGATTCCTCCTTCAAAACATTTTCCGTCCCGCAAAATACGCTCTTTCAGTGCTTTCATATTGTGTAAATTTTGTCTTTCGCGCCACAGATTACATAGATTTGAGAACAATGCTTACATCCGTATTACTATGTTCTTCAGTCTATGTAATCTGTAATGAGTTAATTTTGTGCAAAGGTACGGCTTTTTATCCTATTTCCGGCAATACATGGAGCAGAGATATTATCTGGAAAGCGAAAAAAAATCAAACATTCTCCGGTTCTCCATCTACCACCAAGTTTCCTCCACCTGTTACTTCACCGGTAGTCCATTCGGTCACATCGGAATCGCCAATAATCAGTTGTCCGTCATTGATACGGATGGTATACTGGTAGCAATAACCGGCGGCAAATGCGTGACTGATATTTTGCGTGCTTGCCGTGAACGATACGCCGTCGCGTGTATAGCCAATAGAGAATGTCAGCGTCACTTGGCTTTCCGACGGATTGAGCAACAAGGCTATCTGTGTATCGGTAACATCATCAATGGTTGTGCCTCCTGCAGACATCGTCCACTTGTTCTTCGCTTCGGCTCCCGATATTTCAGTCATTAATTCGCTGGTGAAATTGTATGTATGCTCCGTAAAACAACCTTCACCTTCAATGCTGACTTCATTTAACAAAGTTTCCATATTGCCCTCGTCAACCAAAGTTATCAACAACAGACTGTATGTGTGTTTGAACGCATTGGCACCGGTAAAATTAACCGTACCATTATTGTCGCCGAAGTTACATTCTTTTGTCGCTACCAAAAAGTCGTATGTCCCCAGTTCGGCAAGTTTGCCTGACTGAAGACTGAGGTCGGGCATTGGCACTTGGCTGCGCGTAGCTCCCGCTTGGTAAGGATAAAATGCGCAGAAAGCAAAATCACTGGTCAGGTCGGGCCAAGACAGTCTGGCGGCAGCTTCCCAAGTGCCTGCTTTGTTGGTAAACAATGTCGGGCTATCTTCCTCGGGCATAAAGAAACCAATTTCATCCCCCAGATTGAATGACACATTGCCACCCTCATCTGTCGTTGTACGGCTTTCCACACTGCCCGAGACTTCAGCACGCAGGCGGATATCGGTATTTTCTTTTGCCGTTCCCACTTCGGGAACGTTCTCTTGCTGGCAGGCAAACATTGTCAATGACAAAGCTATGCCCAATAATACTTTTGTTTTCATCTGAATATAATTTAATATACTAATCATTTATAACTAACGCAACATTTGTCGGTTGTATCTGTTTGGCACCAGTTTTTTTTCAAGATTATTTCTGCATTCCTTTATTTTCCTTACCTTTGCCCTTAGAAGCTGTTTTGAATTTATCGCACGAAAACGGATACATTAAGCCGAGAAAAACTTTTTGGAGAAATTCAAAACAGCTTCTTGGATAGTAACCAAATTAAAAAACAGCGATATGAAAAAAATTTCATTCTTCCTTCTTTGTTCCCTGATTTCCGTATGGACATATGCACAAGAAGCCAAATACGTGTTTTTCTTCATCGGCGACGGAATGGGAGTCAACCAAGTACAGGGTACCGAACTTTATTTGGGCGAACTGGATGGTAAAATCGGACTTACCCCGCTCGACTTTACCGAATTCCCCTATGCCACTACCAGTTCCACCTATTCAGCAACCAATGGCGTAACCGATTCAGCAGCCGGAGGCACTGCACTTGCCACTGGCACAAAGACTAAAAACGGTACCATCGGCATGGAGCAGGACCAGCAGACCCCCATCGCCAGTATCGCCATGCGGGCAAAAGAGAAAGGATGTCGTGTGGGTATCGCTACCAGCGTAAGTATAGACCATGCCACACCTGCTGCTTTTTATGCTCACAACCCGAACCGGAAAAACTATTACCAGATAGGGAAAGACTTGTTTACTGCCGGTTTCGACTTTTACGCCGGTTCTGATTTTCTCGACCCCGATAACCACGGGCAAGGCGAAAGTCTCTATACGCTTGCCTCACAGTATGGATATACCTTGGCAAGAGGATACGAAGACTTCATGGCAAAAAATGAACAGGCCGACAAACTTATCCTGCTGCAGACCGAAAAAGCTTCGGCAACCTACCGCGATGCTATTCCCTATGCTATCGACCGTCGCGAAGGTGATCTTTGCCTGAGCGACATCACAAGTGCTGCTATCCGTTTCCTTTCGAAAGACCTAAGCAAAGGTTTCTTCTTGATGGTAGAAGGTGGAAAAATTGACTGGGCATGTCATAGTAACGATGCTGCTACAGCATTCCGGGAAGTGGTTGATCTGAACGAATCCATCCGCCAGGCACTTCAGTTTTACGAAAATCATCCCGATGAAACTCTCATTGTCATCAGTGCTGACCATGAGACAGGTGGTTTGGTGCTGGGTACAGGTGCATATGCCCTCAACCTGCAAGCCCTGCAATACCAGCGCGTAAGCGAAACTGCCTTTACCTCCATACTGAACAGTCTACGTCACCAGACGGGCAACCGCGTGACGTGGGAGCAGGCACGTCAGGCACTTGCCGACAACTTCGGGTTCTGGAATGAACTGAAACTGACCGAACAACAAGCAAAACGCCTTGAGGAAGTATATTGCCGCACTTTTACTGGCTCCGATGTAGAAATGGAAAAAAGTGAATATGCACAAGACGAACCACTGGCAGCCGAAGCCGTACGCATTATCAATGAAATAGCCATGGTAGGTTGGGTCAGTGGCGGCCACTCAGCTGGCTACGTACCCGTATTTGCCATTGGAGCCGGAGCTGACCATTTCCAGGGACGAATGGACAATGTCGAGATTCCGGCACGCATTGCCGAAATTGCACACTACCAGTAAAAAACTGTTTATATTTTACCTAGGTTTGTTTTGAGAATTGTTTTCGAAGGTGTTTTTTGATTTTATAAGGAGGACAAGTAAGCTATCTGACGAAGAACAGAAGCGGAAAGGATCCAAAATCCGTCAAAATAGTTAAAGTTGTTGATTAGGTTGTATTATCAATCCAAAGGGTATCTTTTTATAGTTTCCATCTCAAAACCGTACGTTCTTGATATGGAAACCGTATGTTTTCGATATGGAAACCGTACGGTTTCCATATGGAGAACGTAAAAAGAAGACAGTTTGAAACAGATACTGAACCTTTCAATCATACATTGATTTGTATCTGTCCAACAAACTTATCGGAGAAATTAAGAAG
>NZ_NFKD01000114.1:0-4816 GCF_002160215.1 Bacteroides sp. An19
TTCCACCTCTTCCCATTCCGAACAGAGAAGTTAAGCTTCGTCACGCCGATGGTACTGCGTAACAGTGGGAGAGTAGGTAGCCGCCGTTTTGGGATCCTTCCCCGGTCTGATGTCCGGGGAAGGATTCTTTTCTTTTTTGAGATTATGCAAATTTCTTTGTTTGCGGTAATTAGTCTTGACAAATGCTTGTTAATTTCCTCCTGTTTGCTTTTTTGTTTTGTAATAGGGCATAAATTATTCTTTTATGTTTTTTTAGTCTCTTTCTTTATAGCATTTCACAAATTTAAAAACCGTTTTATTTCTTCGTAGATTTAATTCTTTTTCGTAACTTCGCGCTGATTAAGAAAATATTAAAGATAATGACGAAACAGCTATTGAAACCTGATTACATCTTTGAATCAAGTTGGGAAGTATGTAATAAGGTAGGTGGAATTTACACCGTACTATCAACAAGGGCAAAAACCTTGCAAGCTGCATTTCCGGATCGAATTTTCTTTATCGGCCCGGATGTTTGGAGAGGTAAGGATAATCCTTTGTTTACCGAAGATGAAAAGGCACTACAAGGTTGGCGTGAGTACGCTACTTTGAATGAAGGATTGAAGGTGAGAGTGGGACATTGGAACATTCCTGGGCATCCAATTTCAATCTTGGTGGATTTTACACCATTTTATGCTCAAAAGAATGAGATTTATACGCAAGCCTGGCTTGATTTTAATGTGGATTCGCTTCATGCGTATGGTGATTATGACGAGGCTTCTATGTTTTCTTATGCTGCCGGTAAGGTTGTAGAAAGTTTCTATCGTTATAATTTGGGTGCTAAAGACAAGGTGGTTTATCAGGCTCATGAGTGGATGACAGGTCTTGGAGCATTGTATATTCAGAAGAAAGTCCCTGAGATTGCAACGATATTTACAACACATGCCACTTCAATCGGACGATCGATTGCAGGTAATAACAAGCCGTTGTATGATTACCTTTTTGCATATAATGGTGATCAAATGGCAGAAGAGTTGAATATGCAATCGAAACATTCGATAGAAAAGCAGACTGCTCATCATGTGGATTGTTTTACTACAGTGAGTGAAATTACAAACAATGAATGCCGTGAATTGTTGGATAAGCCGGCTGATGTCATTCTGATGAATGGTTTTGAGGATGACTTTGTCCCGAAAGGAAAAAAATTTGATGAAAAACGCAAGCATGCCCGTAAGGTGATGCTGAATATGGCCAATAAGCTGCTAGGTACTGAACTGGATGATGATACTATGATTATAGGCACAAGCGGCAGGTATGAATTTAAGAATAAAGGTATTAATGTCTATTTGGAATCGCTTAACCGATTGACCCGTGACAAAAATCTCAAAAAAGAAGTTTTAGCTTTTATAAATGTTCCAGGTTGGGTAGGAGAGGCCCGTGAGGATTTGTTGGAGCGTTTAAGTTCTGACAAAACTTATGACATGCCATTGGAAGTTCCTTTTATTACTCATTGGCTGCATAATATGACACATGATCAGGTTTTGGACATGTTGAAGTATTTGAATATGTCGAATGCTGCTGATACGAAAGTAAAAGTTATCTTTGTGCCGTGTTATCTGGATGGAAAGGATGGTATATTGAATGAATCATATTATGATTTGTTGATAGGCATGGATTTGAGTGTTTATCCTTCTTATTATGAACCATGGGGTTATACTCCATTGGAGAGCGTTGCTTTTCATGTGCCTACCATTACAACTGACTTGGCGGGATTCGGTCTATGGGTGAACTCGGTAGTGAATCATTCAGGAACTTTGCAAGATGGTGTGAAAGTCATTCATCGTACAGATTATAATTATTCTGAAGTCGCTGATTCGATAAAAGATACTGTAACTGAATTTTCAGCATTGTCGAATCAGGCAATTGAAAATATACGTGAACATGCGGCAATAATTGCCGAAAAGGCTTTGTGGAAACATTTTATCCAATATTATTATGAAGCATACGATGTTGCTTTGCGTAATGCAAGGCAGCGTCTTTCTCAGAGTAACGACAATAACTAAAATTCATTTACATACTAAAATTAAACAATATGAAAGTCAAGACTAATTATGCTAACACTCCAGCCTGGAGAGAGGTTAATGTAAAATCTCGTATTCCGGAACCTTTGAAGATGTTGGAAAGAATGGCTCGTAATATTTGGTGGGCCTGGAATGATGAAGCGACAGAGATGTTTAAAGAATTGGATCCGGAATTGTGGCAAGTTGTTGGTCAAAATCCGGTAGCATTATTGGAACGTCTAAGTTATGAAAAATTGGAAGACTTATCAAATGATAAGGCTACATTGAAGAAAATCAATGAGGTATATTCCAAGTTTGAAGCATATATGAATGTGAAGCCAGATGCTTCGCGTCCTTCTGTAGCCTATTTCTGTATGGAATATGGTTTAACTCATGTCTTGAAAATCTATTCTGGCGGTTTGGGTATTTTGGCAGGCGACTATCTGAAGGAGGCTTCAGATAGCAATGTAGATATGTGTGGTATAGGTTTCTTGTATCGTTATGGTTATTTCAAACAAAGCTTGTCGATGGACGGGCAGCAGATAGCCAACTATGAAGCCCAGAATTTTGGAAGCCTGCCTTTGGAGCGCGTCAATGACGAAGAAGGAAAACCCTTGGTTCTTGATGTTCCATATTTGAATTATTATGTGCACGCTTATGTTTGGAGAGTAAATGTAGGCCGTGTACCTTTGTATCTGTTGGATACAGATAATGAAATGAACAGTGAATATGACCGTCCGATTACATACCAGTTGTATGGAGGTGATTGGGAAAACCGATTGAAACAGGAAATCCTCTTGGGTATTGGAGGTGTCTTGTTGCTGAAGAGACTGGGTATCAAGAAAGACGTTTATCACTGCAATGAAGGACATGCGGCATTGTGCAATGTACAGCGTCTGTGCGACTATGTGGAAAGCGGTATGACTTTTGATGAAGCCCTGGAAATCGTGCGTGCTTCTTCTTTGTATACAGTACATACTCCGGTGCCGGCCGGTCACGACTATTTCGATGAAGGTCTGTTTGGTAAATACATGGGTGGATATCCCCAACGTATGGGTATCACTTGGGATGAACTGATGGATTTAGGACGCATCAATCCTGGCGATCATAATGAGCGTTTCTGTATGTCAACGTTTGCATGCAATACATGTCAGGAAGTAAATGGTGTGAGCTGGTTGCATGGAAAGGTTTCACAAGAAATGTTCTCTGGCATTTGGAAAGGATACTTTGCTGAAGAAAATCATGTAGGTTATGTGACCAATGGTGTACATTTCCCCACATGGTGTGCTTCTGAATGGAAGAAATTGTATAACAAATATTTTGATCCGAATTTCTTGAACGATCAGTCTAATCCGAAAATTTGGGAAGCTATCTACAATGTACCCGATGAGGAAATCTGGAAAACTCGTTTAGGGTTGAAAAACAAATTGATTGATTATATTCGCGAACAGTTCCGCAAGAACTGGCTGAAGAATCAGGGTAATCCGGCATTGATTGTATCTTTACTGGATAAAATCAATCCGAATGCATTGACAATCGGTTTCGCTCGCCGTTTCGCTACTTACAAGCGTGCTCATCTGTTGTTCAGCGATTTGGATCGTTTGTCGAAGATTGTAAATAATCCTGACTATCCGGTACAATTCTTGTTTGCTGGCAAGGCACATCCGCATGATGGTGCCGGACAAGGTCTGATTAAGCGTATCATTGAGATTTCAAACCGTCCTGAATTCTTGGGTAAAATTATTTTCTTGCAAGATTATGATATGAAGTTGGCACGTCGTCTGGTTTCAGGTGTTGATATTTGGATGAATACGCCGACTCGTCCGTTGGAAGCTTCGGGTACATCCGGTGAGAAAGCATTGATGAACGGTGTCGTAAATTTCTCTGTTCTTGATGGATGGTGGTTGGAAGGTTATCGTGAAGGTGCCGGATGGGCATTGACCGAAAAACGTACTTATCAGAATCAAGAATATCAGGACCAATTGGATGCAGCTACCATTTATAGTTTGCTGGAAACCGAAATCCTTCCGTTGTATTATGCACGAAATAAGAAAGGTTATTCAGAAGGTTGGGTACGGACCATCAAGAATTCTATCGCACAAATTGCTCCTCATTATACCATGAAGAGACAGTTGGATGATTATTATGCCAAGTTCTATGGAAAAGAAGCTGAAAGATTCCATGCTTTGGAAGCTGATAACTATGCGAAGTTGAAAGCTTTGGCTGCATGGAAAGAAGAAGTGGCAGCCAAATGGGATTCTATTCAGGTAGTATCGATGGATAAGTGTGAAGAATTGCGTCAAGGCAATGTGGAAAGTGGCAAAGATTATATCATTACTTGCGTTGTTGATGAAAAGGGACTTAACGATGCAGTGGGGGTAGAAATGGTAGTTACTTATACAAATGCAGAAGGCAAGGAATATATTTACAGTGTAGTTCCGATGGAACTCGTGAAACGTGAAGGCAATCTGTATACATTCAAGTTGGATTATAGTATTTCGAATGCAGGAAGCTTCAAGGTAGCATATCGTATGTATCCAAAGAATATCGATTTGCCCCACCGTCAGGATTTCTGCTACGTGCGTTGGTTTAACGAATAATCTGTTATTGAACCAATAAAGACATGTGAGCCGGCTGTTTCTTCAAAAGGAACGGCCGGCTTTTTGATGTATGCTCGGCATGAGTATTAGCTAACGGGTGCAAGTCCCTAATGAGCCCTAATAGCGGGAATCATACAGCCCAAAGCAAGGGTGTCCATCGCGAGTTGGAATCTGAAAGAA
>NZ_NFKD01000115.1:0-4706 GCF_002160215.1 Bacteroides sp. An19
GCGGGCTATCTGACGAAGAACAGGAGCGAAAAGGACCAAAAAATCGCCCAAAGCACACACGAAAACAGATACATCAAGCCAAGAAAAACTTTTTGGAGAAATTCAAAACAGCTTCTAAAATTGAGAAGAGCCCCTGCAAGCCACGAGGAGTTTGCAGGGGCTTTTCGTTGACAGGAGTATAGCAATTATCCGCAAAACCGGCATATCCTCCCGAATTTTCTATAAGCCTGTTCAGAGGCATATTTCCTACCTTTACATCCGAATCATAAAGAATGAACGTATGAAATCACTGAAGAATCTTCTGTTGTCCGCCCTGATGCTATGGGGCGGCGTATGCGCTACCTATGCGCAAGAGAAAACGACGACGGCAGGCGTGCCCGTGGTCAAGTTGAACAACGGCGTGGAGATGCCCCGCTTTGGCATCGGCACGTTCCTCCAGCCCAGCGACGAAGTGTGCGAACAGTCGTGCCTCACGGCATTGAAAGCCGGCTACCGCCACATCGACACCGCCCATGCCTATCAGGACGAGGCAGGTGTAGGCCGTGCCGTCAAGGAAAGCGGCATCCCCCGCGAGGAAATCTGGATTACCAGCAAGCTCTGGCCCACGGAATACGGTGAGGGCAAGACATTGAAAGCCATCGACGAGATGCTTGACCGGATGCAACTGGACTACATCGACCTACTCTACGTCCACCAGCCCGTAGGCGACTTCGTGGGAGCGTGGAAAGACATGGAGAAGGCAGTGAAGATGGGCAAGGTGCGCGCCCTCGGCATCAGCAACTTCGATGCCAACAATGAAGTATGGAACACGATTATGCAGGCAGCGACCATCAAGCCTCAAGTGCTCCAGATGGAGTGCCACCCCTACGCCCAACGTGTGGAGATGCGCAAGAAGGCCGCTTCGGAAGGCATCCAGGTGGAATGTTGGTTCCCGTTGGGCGGTGCCATGAGCAACGGTGCCTTGTTCAAAGACCCTGTGATAAAGAAGATTGCCGAAGCCCACGGCAAGACTCCGGCACAGGTCATCCTGCGCTGGCACATCCAGGAGGGCTTCTCCGTCATCCCCGGTGCATCGAATCCCGACTACATCAAGGAGAACATCCAAATCTTCGACTTCCAGTTGACCGATGACGAGATGCAGCAGATGCGCTCGCTCAACAAGGAGAAGCGTTTCTTCAACGCCACGCTGGAGGATGTGGAGAAGATGGTTTGGGGGGCAAGGCTGTAAGTCCGGCGAAAGAGGAAAGACCGGTTGGCTAATAAACAACAACGGGAAACATGCAAGTTGCCATGTCTCCCGTTGTCGCTTATTATGTACCCTACCCTGTTTTACCCGTATGTCTCAATCAGGAATTTCACAAACTGCGGGTCGCCGAAGTTCACCGTCCCCGCATCGTGACTGTTTAGCGTAGCGATACGTTTCATTTCCTCATCGGTCAGCGTGAAGTCGAAGATGTCCAAGTTCTGGCGCATACGCTCCACATGCGTGCTCTTGGGGATAGCGACGATGCCCCGCTGCGTGAGCCAGCGCAGAGCCACCTGTGCGGCGGTCTTCCCGTAGCCTTTGCCGATGGAGGCGAGCAGTTCGTTCTTTACCACTCCTTCGGCACCCTCGCCGCCGAGCGGTCCCCATGCCATCATCTTCGTGTCGTGTTCCGCGAGAATCGGCTCGATGCCCTGTTGCTGGACGAGCGGATTGCATTGCAACTGGTTCACCATCGGCTTGATGTCCACATAGTGGGCGAAGTCGAAGAAACGTCCCGCCTGGAAGTTGCTTACCCCGATGGCACGCACCTTGCCTGCGCGGTAAGCTTTCTCCATCGCCCTCCACGAACCGAACACGTCGCCGTATGCCTGATGGATGAGCAGCAGGTCGATGTAGTCGGTCTTCAGCTTGCGCAGGCTCTCGTCGATGCTTGCCGCTGCTTTCTCCTCGCCGGCATTCGATATCCATACTTTCGTCACCAGGAAAATATCCTGCCGGGGGACACTACTCTTGCTGATGGCGTTCCCCACGCCTTCCTCGTTGAAGTAGGCCTGCGCCGTGTCAATCAGGCGATAACCTACGTTCAGTGCGTCGCTGACGCATCGTTCACATTCCTGCGGGGCTACCTTGAACACCCCATAGCCCAATAGCGGCATTTCCACGCCGTTGTTCAGTTTGATTGTTTCCATGTTCGTCTTTGTTTAATCGGTTTTCTATAGGGACAAAGATACGGCGGAATGTCGAGCTATTCCATACAAGGATTACGGATGCTTGTGCCTTTTTTACGGATTATCCAAGAATACACGTTCAATGTAATGGATGTGGAGGGGCAGAAAGTATATCGGGAAGTTTTGAAAAAGAAGTAAAAGTCTTGCTTTCTTGCCGATTCTTGTTAACTTTGCGAATGAAATCAATAAAAAGAAAACGTATGGATACCATTCAACTGAACATCAGCAAGCAGCAATTTTTCGGAATGTTGCAAGCCATGCCCGAACAGGACAAGCTGGAAGTGTTCGACCGCCTACGCAAATCACTGTTCGTTAGCCGATTCGACCGTCTGCTGAAATCTGTCCGTACCGATGAACTGAGCATGGACGACATCACCCGCGAAGTAGAAGCCGTAAGACAAAAACATTATGAAGAACGGAAACAATGAGCCGAATCGTGTGGTCATTGACACCAACATCTGGATATCATTTCTGATAGGGAAACGGTTGTCGGGATTGCATCGCCATATAGACAGCGGACGGATAAAGATTGTGGCTTGCGAAGCACAGCTGCGTGAACTGGTCGATGTACTGAACCGTCCGCGCATCCGCAAGTACATCCCTGCTGAACAAGCAGAAGAATTTCTTGACCTGTTTTGTGAAGCGGCTTTGTTTGTAAAACCAGAACAAGGTCCATCGCTTTGCCGTGACCCAAAGGATGACTATTTGCTCTACACAGCCCTTGCCGCACAAGCCGATTATTTGGTGAGACGAAGCTATCTGAAGTCAAAACGCATGATTACGGCATAGAGCATTACCACTAAATGTGTCCAACTGTCGAAACGTTTCACATAGCGTTCACCGCCATGTTCACGACTCAATTGAAGGATTCTGTCCTTACACAGGAATTTTATCACCTGACTATAGAGCTGCTGTCCGCTAAAATGTGTACTTTTCACATGGTTACTTCTTTTTTGTGTGGTAACCATAAAGTAATCACATGGGGCTGAATTTACCAAATAAAAACAGCCTTTTTTTGACAGATTACAGTTTTAATACTTCGTCAAATTAATAGCGAATCCGTTGATAACAAATAAGTTGAACAGACACCGGGCAAGGGGGATCTGGAAAAGCAAGGCGAAGATTACAATCTTGTGGACTGGTATCTTGACGTACTCCACAAATACAAGGACAAGCTGCTTCGCATAATACGTTATGTCGTTGCAGATGCATGGTTCTTAAAAGCAAAGTTCGTCAATGAAGCCTGTCTGCTGGAATTCCATGTCATCAGCAGCCTTGAATGATGATGCCACCTCGTGGTATTCACATAACGGTGTCCACACAGGCAAACGGGGACGACCGCACATCAAAGGCGAGAAGATTGATTTTGAGAAACTCGACCTTCAGCGTTGCAAGATTCTCGACATTGAAGGAGGAAGGGCTTACTCAGTCAAGACCTATTCAAAGGCAATGAAACGCAACATCAAAGTCGTGGTCCATTATCCCGAATCGGGAGGGCACAAGGTTTATTTTTCTACCGACCTTGAAATGTCGGCTAAAGACATCACCGAATACTACCGTACAAGATTTCAGATCGAGTTTTGCTTTCGGGATTCCAAGTAGTTTACCGGACTCAACGATTGTCAGGCAAGGGACTTGAGGAAACTTGATTTCGCTTTCAATGCTTCACTGGCATCGGTAAACATCGCAAAAGTCATGCGGCAACGATACTATCCGTCGCTTTCCATCGGACTGCTAAAGGCCTATTTGGGTAATATTTACATGCTCAAAAGAATTTTTAGCAAGTCCGGTCTGAAACCGAACAGAACTTTTAATACTAAACTTATCAAAGAACTATTTGGCATAGTGGCAGAAGCCGCTTAGCCGATATGTTGAATTTTTAATGGACTATTGACATAAAGAATCCGTTACTAAATTCCGGTATTCAATAATTATAGCTTACTATTTAATTGTAAAATTCTTTTCCTGTCAGTTTTAAGATTCTCGATTTGATGGCACCTTTATTTCTGGCAAATATTTGCATAAGTCCAGATATCTTTTCCCCTTGAGAATAAAGGTACAACAATCTTTGGTCATCTTCATCAGTCCAACGTTCATAAGCATTAGCATACATTGCTTTCTGTTGTGCCATGTATGAGATTGTTGTATCCTTTTGAGCCTTGGAATATCCAATGGGTGACTCTATGGAATGAGTCTGCAGAAATGTATATCATTACAACATTGTTAAGGATGAAGCCTAAGAATGCATCCAAATCCATGTCCGAATGTTCGCTGAAATATTCCTTGTAACACATAAGGGTATTACACGTCTTTTGAATAGACATGTTTTCCTTTTTGTCGTTAGCCTTAGTAATGTGGATGCATTTTTATCTGCCCCACCGTCAAGTTAGAAGTGCAACTCCTCCACCGCCTTCCTCCGTCCTTGGAGCGTAGCGGAAAGGGCGGAGGAAGGCGGTGGAAGCCGGGCTTCGGGTCATCCGGCAATACAAAAT
>NZ_NFKD01000116.1:0-4488 GCF_002160215.1 Bacteroides sp. An19
TCAATAGAAAACAATAAAATATCCTCGTTCCTCCGCTTTACGCCGATAGCCGACACGCATTTCTCGAAAGTAGACAACAAGAGTGCCAGCGGCCGTACCACAGTCTATCTCTTGCTGTGTGTGTCGTTCCTCATCGTCATCATCGCCGCTATCAACTTCATGAACTTCACGCTGGCGGAAAGCCCGATGCGCGTCAAGAGCATCAACACGCAGAAAGTGCTGGGAGCTACCGTAAGCTCGCTCCGCACGGGGCTGGTGCTGGAATCGGTGCTGGTCAGCGTCATTGCTTTCGGCGTGTCGTTGCTCCTGCTGCTAGCGTTGCGCGGCTCGGGCCTGCAAGACTTGGTGACGGCAAGCCTCGACCTGACGGCACATCCGCTGCTGCTTGCCTCCACCTTCGGCATCAGCGTGCTGATGGGCGTGCTGGCAGGGCTGTATCCGTCTTATTACGTCACCTCGTTCCCGCCCGCGCTGGCACTGAAAGGTTCGTTCGGCCTCTCGCCCAAAGGACGGAAGCTGCGCACGGCATTAGTGTGCTTTCAGTTCTTCGTGGCGTTCATGCTGATTATCGCTATCGGCATCATGTATGCACAGAGCCGCTACATCCGCACGACCGATTACGGCTATGACAAGGATGCCATCGTGGTGGGCAACATGTCGTGGAATGCTATCCAGCAGCGGGAAGCAGTAGTCGGTGAGCTATCGCGCATATCGGGCGTAGAAGGCGTAGCGTTCTCGCAATTTGTTTTAAGTTCGAATGATTCTTACATGGGCTGGGGACGCGGAAGCGACGACAAGCACATTCAGTTCGACGTGCTCCCAGTAGATTACCGTTACCTGAAGGTAATGGGCATTCGTGTCACCGAGGGACGCGACTTCAAGCCGGGCGACGGCGATGTATATATCTTCAATGAAGCTGCCCGCAAGAAATACCCGTGGATGGCGGTGGACCAACTTGCCACAGACGGCGATTATCCCATTGTGGGCTTCTGCGAGAACATCCATTACAGCACGTTCCGCAACGATGACAACAGCCAGCCGATGGCGTTCTTCATCTACGGGAAAGACTATGCCGACTGGGGACGTTGGGAAAACTACGTCAACGTCCGCGTCTCCGCCGGAACAGACAAGGTAGCCGTAATCCATTCGTTGCAGAAAGCGATGGAGAAGTTCACGCCGGGACACGACTTCAACTTCCGATTCATGGACCAAGTGCTTGACAATGCCTACCGCAACGAACTGCGATTCACCCGCCAAATCCTGCTCTTCTCCCTCCTCGCCATCGTCATCAGCATGATAGGCGTGTTCGGACTCACCATGTTCGAGAGCGAATACCGCCGCAAGGAGATAGGCATCCGCAAGATATTCGGAAGCACCACGGGCGAAATCCTCCGCATGTTCAACAAGCGGTATTTGTATATACTGATAGGATGCTTCGTCGTAGCCGCTCCCTTCGGCTGGTGGATAGGACACCACTGGCTGGAAGGATTCGCCGAACGCACACCCATACGAGCCTGGATTTTCCTCGCCTCCTTCCTCCTCGTCACCGCCATCACCATGATAACGGTCACGGTGCAGAGCTGGAAGAACGCCAACGAGAATCCCGCGAACAGCATCAAGACGGAATAAAACTTGTAGGGGCAGGGTTTGCCTGCCCGAATACATCCACGTGAACGCATACGGGCGGGCAAACCCCGCCCCTACAAGAAACTATAAATTGTAAATAGTAAATGACTAAATAGTAAATAACCACATGAAAACCTATTTCACCTTCTTGGAGCGCAACAAGCTCTTTACATTCGTCAACGTGGCGGGGCTGAGCATCTCGCTGATGTTCGTGCTCCTTATCGCCAACATGGTGACACGGCAGCTTACCGTGGAGAAAGACCAACGGGATGCCGACCGTATCTTTGTGTTTGCCAACGGGAATCACGGTACCGCTCATTACCTTATCGGCGAAAAACTGCAAAGCCGGTATCCGGAAGTGGAAGATTGGTGCTCCTATACATCCGGAGCCATTTCTTATACCCTGATTGAGGAAAAGCCTGTCAATATAAGATTGCTTATCAGCCGGAAGAATTTCTTTCAGTTCTTCAGCTACAAGTTGATAGAAGGCAACCCCGAACAGGTGTTATTGAGCAACACCAGCATCGTGCTCACCCGTTCGTGCGCCAATATGCTCTTCGGCGGACAACCTGCCTTGGGCAAAACCCTGCGCTTTCCTAATATCAATGACCAGACCTTTACCGTCACCGGCATTATGGAGGACTTCAATAACTCCATTATCCCCGACAATATCCAAGCCATTATCCCCTACGAGAATGCGGAGTATCTGAATCCGAGCGTCAGCATAAGAGACAACAACATGAGCAATGCCTCCAGCGCCATGGTGTTCATACGTTGCCCCCAAGGTGTAGACCCGAACGTGAAAGCCGATGACATCCGTGCGTATCTGAAAGAAATCTGGTGGTTCGGAGGCAAACCGGTACGTTTTATTCCCTTCCGGGATTTTTATTTCGCTACAGACCTGGAATGCAACATCCCTATGGAACAATACGACCTCACCATGGTATGGATTGTCCTTACGGCTGGCGTACTCATCCTGCTTATGGCGGTGTTCAACTACATCAGCATGAGCGTGGCGCAGACCAGCTACCGTGCCAAGGAAATGGCTACACGCCGCCTGCTCGGCTCGTCACGCTCCGATATCTTCTGGCGCATGATTGCCGAATCGGCACTGCTCACCTTCGTGGCTTTCGTTATCGGATTCCTGCTGGCAAAGGCAGCCGAACCCATTGCCATGGACTTGCTTCAAGTCAAGCTTGACCTCGTGGGAGACCTGTCGGCAGGCACACTTCTTATTTATATTGTGTTCGTCTTGCTGCTGTCCTATCTGTCGGGCTTCATCCCCGCTACCATTCTTTCCAACTACAATCCGCTGGACGTAGTGAAAGGCACGTTCCGCCGCAAGACCAAAACCATCTACCTGCGCACGCTGAACATTGTGCAGAACGGACTGACCATCGCCATGCTTACCTGCGCCCTCTTCCTGAGCGTACAGATATACCGCATCTTGCACGAACCCTTGGGATATACCTACGGAAACATCCTTGCACTCACACCCGCAGCCGAGAACGAGACCCTGCTTGCTTTCCGCAACGAAGCCTTGAAGTTGCCCTTCGTAAAACGCGTCTGCTTCACCCAAGGCACGCCGCGCGACGGAGGAAACAACAACACCATGAACGTCCCCGTGCAGGGCAGCCTTAAGTCGATGAGCTTCCAGTGTTTCATCGCCGACTCCTCTTTCATCGACATGTTCGGCATCCAAATCACGCAAGACCGCAAGCTGACGAACGACGACGGCGCGTGGCTGGTGAGCGAGAACGCCATGAAAGACATGCCGGGCATCACCGATTACGTGCCCAACGAACGCAAAGGAAGAACAGGATTCTACATCAGCGGAACATTCAAGGATTTCCACATCCGCCGGGCTATGGACGCACAGCGTCCCCTACGCATTCAAATCCGTGACGTAGAAAACGTACATCCATGGGAAATTCTGATAGAAACCAACGACGGAGACTTGGCTGACTATCAACGCCGGCTGAATACCTTGTACGAATCGTTCGTGAAAGATATCCCGTACAAGTCACGTTGGTATCACAACCAGATGCGCGACCAATACAAAGACCTTTTCCGGATGAACAAGCTGATTGGCGTCTTCACCGGAGCGGCATTCCTCATCTCTCTGTTGGGACTGACCGCCATGAGCATTTACTTCATCGCCCAGCGCAAGCGCGACATGGCGATACGCAAAGTGTTCGGTTCCAGTTCGCTGGAAGAGCAGAAACGCCTGATGAGCTTCTCGCTTCATTCTATCGGCATCAGCCTGCTCGTTGCCATCCCGCTGGCAATCGTAGGCGTGAGAAGCATCAATAACATCATAGAATATGAAAACAGCTTCCCGTGGTGGGTTCCGATAGCCTCCATTCTCATCGTGAGCCTCATCTCGCTGGTTTCGGTATACCTCATCAGCCGGAAAGCCACCCGCGAGAATCCCGTGGAGAACCTGAAGACGGAATAAAACTTGTAGGGGCAGGGTTAGCCTGCCCGAATACATCCACGTGAACGCATACGGGCAGGCAAACCCCGCCCCTACAAGAGACCCAAAATCGTAAATAGTAAATTGTCAAATAGTAAATGAGTATATGAACACCTTAGCACGCAACTTCTCGCATACCTTCCGGCGTTTCCTCACGGCAAGCGTCCTCAACATCATCGGGCTGGCGATTGCCTTCGCCTCCTTCTTCGTCATCATGACGCAGGTGGATTACGACCTGAACTTTAACAAGGGATACAAGGACTATCAGAACATCTACCGGACGGAAATCTATTACAGCAATGACATCGGCTGGCAGACGTGGATGTCGCGCCCGCTGTGCGAACTGATAGGCAGCAGCTCGCCACACATACAAACCGTTTCCATTA
>NZ_NFKD01000117.1:0-4066 GCF_002160215.1 Bacteroides sp. An19
ACGATTTGAGTTTTTTAATTTATAAATTAAATTTTATTTGTTATGAGAAAAAAGTATTTAAGTGCACTGCTGTTCGGAGCGCTTTTGTTCGCTTCGGCAGGAACTTTTACCTCTTGTAAGGATTATGATGATGACATCAATAACCTGCAACAGCAAATCACTTCTAACAAGGATGCAATCGCAGCCTTGCAGAAGCTGGTAGGCGAAGGCAAGTGGGTATCATCGGTTACTCCTATCGAAAATGGTTTCACTGTAACCATGAACGACGGTACTACACAGAACATCACCGGCATCAACGGTGAAGACGGAAAACCGGGTACTGTCATCACGCTTGACCCCACTACCAATAACTGGATCATTGACGGTGTAGACACCGGCGTTTGCGCTAAAGGTGAAAAAGGTGACAAGGGTGACCAAGGCGAACAAGGTCCTGCTGGTGAGCAAGGTCCTGCTGGCGAAGCTGGCGAACAAGGTCCTGCAGGTGAAGCCGGAGAACCGGGCAAGTCTCCTTACATCGACAAGGAAACAGGCAACTGGTTTGTTTGGGAATGGGACGAAGCTACAAGCGAATACAAGGCTGTTGACTCAGGCGTATACGCAGGCTCTACCCAAATCTATGTAGTAGAAAAAGAAGGTTTCATCGAACTGAACGTAGACGGAACGGCTTACTTGTTGCCTACCACTTCTGACGCTTACAATGTTGAAGCCCCAGTTCCTTCAGTTTATGTTACAACAGAATATGCAAAATGGAATCCTGTAACTACTAACGCTGATTATCAGAAAATTCTTAAAGCTTTCCCTGAATTGGCAGAATTGAAGAAAGATCAGCATATTAAACAAGGTGGAGAACTTCCTGTGCTTGTTACTCCTTCTAATATAGATTTAACAGATGGATTTAAGTTTAGTGTACAAACTCTGAATGATGGAGTTATAGATGGAATTACAGTTTCAAATCCACAAAAAGGTCTGTCTGATAATTGGGAAATTTCGGGAATATATATGTACAGCAGATCTGCTTCTGCAGAAGATTGCTATTGGACACTGCAGGTTGAACAGGAACTTGACGGTAATAATTATATTACAACAAAAGATAAACCAGCAGCTTTAGTTGTTGAAAATGCAAACGGTAAAGTTGTCAAGACTCCATTTGCATATACAATCTATGCACCTCAAGAAATCACAAATAATGTTGATATCTTCGCAGGTGATAAAGCTAAATTCTCATCGGAAATAGACCTGCTTTCACCAGCTGATGAAAACAGTAAAGCTCCTATATATTTTGTAAATGAGTATAAAGGAAAATATATTATTACATTGGCAAATCAGTTACAAGTAGAAAAATATGGATTGTCTATAAAAGACGGACATAAACTTGTTATTGCTAATCCTGGAAATGAAACAGAGATTAGTGTTGATGTAAATGTTATTGCATTGGGTCTTAATGGAAAAACAGATAGCGACAAAGTAACTGTAAAAATAGAAAATTCTATTTCTGCTACTGGCAGCTTGTCTTCTAAAGATAATGTAGTTTTATCTACTACCAAAGTAAGCAATAATATTTCTACAATAGGTCAATATATCCAATGGAACTTTGAGGAATTAGGCTTCACTACTGCTACTCAGAAAGATACATTCTTGAAAGCTTCTAAAAAGAATATAGTTTTAGTTGACAAAGATAACCGGGAAATCGAATATACATTCGATGTAGTTGATGCTCAAGGTGCTTCTACAACAGACTATAGCAAAGCTAAGACAATTAGATTTATTTTGCCTTCTGCTGATGTACTGCCTGGAGATTATAAGATTATCCTAACTGCTGAAAATTCTACTACAGTAGTATATAAGACAGAAACTACAATGAACGTATCTAATCCTTCAGTGGATACGATGTTTAAACTAGCTTCTGGATATACAGAAAATGGAGTAATGCAGGCTGTTGGAACAGTATCTGGTAATGTTGTAAGCTTTGAATTGGTAAATGGCATTGTAGTACCTGCTTATGCATCATTAGTAGAATATGTCGATTTGAATCACTCTGCTTACAATGAATCAGACGGATCTGATAGTTGGGGTTCTGTTAATTGGATTAATGGTGCTAACTTAAATGTAGCTCCTGAAGGCGTAAGAACATCAGAAGGAACTAACCATTTGTATAAGAAACGTAACATCAGGGCAGTTTATAGCCTATTTGGTAATGCTGACAATAAGGTTAACTTTGACTTTGAGGTAGAAGTTAAGAGTGCGGTATATAGTAGTGAACCAACAACAGTTGTTACTATTGATGGAACTAAGCTTACTCTTGATAGTAAGAAAACTTCTGTTGATATAGCTTCAATTACTAAGGCTGTTCTTGCTGCTGGAACAAAAGCCGGTACAGAATATAATCTGTTTACAGTACCTGGTGGCCAGAGAACTGATTCATATACTAACTATACAGATGTTTCTTCTATTTCCGCAACATCTGGTGAAGTTTATGTTACCGATGCTAATGGCTTGCCTATCGAAATTGAATTAGAAGACATGAAGAATTTCGGATTCTCTGCTGATGCAATTATTGATGCATCTTCAAGCAACCCTTCACAGAAATATTATCTTGTAAGAAATACTACCGCTGGAGAGTATCAGGGCGTAATTTCATACGGTGAATTGTTTATGTCTCTCTTAGTAGGTGGATATTATGAAAATGTTAATGGTACAGCTGGTTCTGATGGAAAAGATGGTTACAAGCGTACAGATAAGAAGGCTGAAGGCGATGCTGCTACTCTGTTGTCACTGTTCGAAAAGTATTCTGCTAAAATCAAGTACAATTCTGTTGGAAAAGTTACAGTAAATGTTCCTGCTAAATCATATTCAACTGAATATTTGAAAGCAAATTCCGTTGTTGAATTTACTAACAAATTAGAGGCAGAGAAATATGCAGCATTGAATGGTACTACTTTGTCACGTGACTTCAAGACTGGAGTTGATATTCCTGAAGGTCAGGTTAAGGTATCACTTCAGATTGTAATTAAAGATAATTGGGGTATGACAATGAAAGTTCCATTTGAAGCAGTAATCAAACAGTAATATAGATAAGCTGTTATATAAAAAAAGAGGATGCAAAAGCATCCTCTTTTTTATTTATAGGTACGCTCGGCATGAGTATTAGCTAACGGGTGCAAGTCCCCAATGAGCCCTAATAGCGGGAATCATATAGCTAAAAGCAAGGGTGTCCATCGTGAGGTGGAATCTGAAGGAAGCTGGCGGCAAACATCTGGTCTGACGAACAGAAACTTCATATAAGGCATGTGACCGTGGGCAAGGTTGCCCAACAAACCAAAGCCCTATC
This sequence comes from Bacteroides sp. An19, assembly GCF_002160215.1. Classification (NCBI taxonomy): domain Bacteria; kingdom Pseudomonadati; phylum Bacteroidota; class Bacteroidia; order Bacteroidales; family Bacteroidaceae; genus Bacteroides; species Bacteroides sp. An19. The sequence goes on from NZ_NFKD01000117.1 coordinate 3,329, forward strand.
GCTATTCGGAACGGTTAATGTAGATGAAGCAGACATAAGATGGAAAGTTAATACCCTTATCCGAGGAGATCTCACGGACGCATGAGAATAGAGAAAAAAAATCGAAATCAGCGGAGTAAAGCTTGCCGTGAGAAGTCAGCAGAAGTCATAGTAGCAAACGAGCCGATAGGTTTGTGAAGGACTGAACCTAATAATTAAACGATAGTAATAGAAACATACCTAATGAAAGAACGAATGCAGAAAACATTATCCGAAGTTAATGACTGCCCTCAAAGAGATAGGTCGGAAACCGAATGGTATGAGGGAGTGCAGACTTTCATGTGGATATGTGAAGACAACATCGTGGAAGTACCATTCGACAAGGAACACCTTTTCGAGCAAATCCTGAGTCCTGCGAATCTAAACCGAGCCTATAAGGCAGTGATTGGTAACAAGGGCTGTGGCGGTATCGACAAGATGTCATGTGAACAATTGTTTTCATGGCTATCAGCCAATAAAGATGCGCTCATCCGTTCCTTGATGGACGGTTCTTACCGTCCGAACCCCGTCAAAAGGGTAGAAATCCCGAAGGACAATGGCAAGATGCGCCTTTTAGGAATCCCCACTGTGGTAGACCGTATGGTGCAACAAGCCATTAACCAGGTTCTGACCCCTATCTATGAGTGCCAATTCTCGAGGAGAAGCTACGGCTTCCGTCCAAGAAGAGGTTGTCATGACGCACTGCGAGGGGCGCAAGAA
>NZ_NFKD01000118.1:0-3877 GCF_002160215.1 Bacteroides sp. An19
CAAAGCTTTGGATTCCTATCGGGTACTTCATCGTGCATCAAGTTTTGGATTTACGCAAAGAAACAAAATTATTCTGAAAGGGACAATAAAAAGGCGGCTCAAAAGAACCGCTTTTTTATAACATACAAGACCTTATAAGTAATGCCAATCAGGAGTTAAAAGGGAGTTAGATGGAGTTATCGCCCACTTGGTGGGCTGGGAGTTAGATGCCAACACCTCTGTGCATACGGTTCTTTGACTTACTATCGGCTTAACTCCTACAATATAAACTAAAATGAATGTCCGCATCTTGCCAATTAACTTGTAGGAGCAGGGTTTGCCTACCCGAAAACATCCACGTGGACGCATACGGGCGGGCGAACCCCGCCCCTACATTGGCTAATTGCGGAATTCATATAAACTAAAGAAGCTGTTTTGAATTTCTCCAAAAAGTTTTTCTTGGCTTGATGTATCCGTTTTCGTGTGTGCTTTGGGCGATTTTTTGGTCTTTTTCGCTCCTGTTCTTCGTCAGATAGCCCGCTATCTTCCTCATCGCAGAAGCGAAAATGCCTCAAAAACTCATCCCAAATCATCGCACGATAAATTCAAAACAGCTTCTAAATTAGTTACTTACATAACGGCTCTAGTTTTGCAGCTTGCTGAACTTGAATAAATTACTTGATTTCCCATGTATCGTTGGTATCGAGCAATTCTGCAAAATTATGGTATGGTTTCTTTGCCGACACTTCCTTTATCTGCTCTTCTACCGCTTCGTCATAAGTAGGAGCTTCCACATCGCGGATTACCCCCAAGGCAATGGGAAAATCCGGTCCTTCCATCAATGCCAACTTCAATTGCAAGGTATGGTCCTCACAATGGGCGTCGTGTACAAGGATATCGCTCTCCGTAATGCCGTTTTCACCCAATTTCACGACTTTCAGCCCAAAGCCTTCCTGCATCAAGCCAAACTCCCGGTTCGGTCCGAAAAGCATAGGTTTGCCATGTTCCAGATAAATGGCATTGCGTTCCCGGTCTTCTTTTTTCGCTACGGCATTGTGTGTGCCATCATTAAAGATAACGCAATTCTGCAACACTTCCACTACCGAAGTACCTTTGTGACGGGCAGCTGCCTGCAACACCTCGACAGATGGTCCGCCATCTACAGCTGCACAGCGGGCAAAAAAGCGTCCACGGGCACCAAAGCAAAGCTCTGCCGGCCGGAAAGGATCTTCTACCGTGCCATAAGGTGACGACTTACTGACAAAGCCACGTGCTGACGTTGGCGAATATTGTCCTTTCGTCAAACCGTAAATACGGTTGTTCAACAAGATGATATTAATATCCACATTACGGCGAATAGCGTGGATGAAATGATTTCCTCCAATGGCAAGTCCGTCACCATCACCCGAAATCTGCCAGATGGTAAGATTCGGATTTGCCACTTTTGCCCCTGTAGCAATGGCTGCCGCACGCCCGTGAATGGTGTGCATACCATACGTATTCATATAATAAGGCAAACGCGATGAACATCCGATACCGGAGATAACAGCTATTTCATGGGGAGGTACACCCAACTCGGCAAGTGCCTTATGAAATGAGTTCAAAAATGCATGGTCGCCACATCCGGGACACCAGCGCGGCTGGCCTGCTTTATAATCGGCTGCTGTATACATAGTTGTTTTTTAGTTTTTAAGTTCGTGAGTTTTTTAGTTTTTAAGTTTGCAAGTTCTTAAGTTTTTAAGTTTGCAAGTTCTTAAGTTCGTGAGTTTATTCTTTCTCAACTTAAAAACTTAAGAACTGAAAAACTTAAAAACTTAAAAGAACTTATCTCTTATGCATTCAGAATGCGATTAAAGGCTTCTACCAGTTCTTGCACAACGAAAGGCTGTCCTTTCACCTGATTAAACTGATAGAGATGAATGCCTTCTACCTTCATGCGCAGGTAGCCTGCGAGCTGTCCCATATTCTGCTCTGCCACCACAACTTTCTTGTAACGGCGAAGCACTTCTGCTGTATTTTTCGGCAGCGGGTTAAGGTATTTGAAGTGTGCCAGTGCCACCTTCTTACCTTGGTCATTCAATATGTCCATGGCAGAATGCAAATGTCCGTATGTACCGCCAAAACCGACGATCAACAAATCTGCATCCTCACATCCTTCTACCTGCAAATCGGGAATGCACGAAGCGATGCGTGCTACTTTTTCCGCACGAATGCCCGTCATCAGGTGATGGTTTTCGGGATCGGTAGAGATGGCACCTGTCTCGCTGCTTTTTTCCAGTCCTCCGATACGGTGCATGAAACCTTTCGTACCAGGTATCGCCCAATAACGTACTAACGAATTCGGGTCACGCTGGAAAGGCGTCCACGAGCCTGCCATTTCCGGCTTGACATATGGCGGACGAATCTCAGGATATTTCGCCAAATCGGGTAAATGCCATGCAGCCGAACCATTAGCGATGTAGGCATCGGTAAGCAATACCACGGGAGTCATATGCTCTAAAGCTATCTTACAGGCCATGAAAGCGGCATCGAAACAATCGGTAGGCGAAATGGCAGCGATGACCGGCATCGGACTTTCGCCGTTTCTTCCGAACAATACCTGCAACAAATCTGTCTGTTCTGACTTGGTAGGCAAACCGGTGGAGGGACCTCCACGCTGCACATCCACAATGACCAATGGAAGTTCGGTTATCACCGCCAGATTCATCGCCTCACTCTTCAGGCAAATACCCGGTCCTGAAGTAGTAGTGACAGCAAGTGCACCGGCAAAAGCTGCACCTACAGCCGAAGCACATCCGGCAATCTCGTCTTCGCATTGCACGGTTTTTACGCCTAATGACTTATGCTTCGCCAATTCGTGCAGGATATCAGTGGCAGGTGTAATCGGATACGAGCCCAAATAAAGTTGTAATCCGGCTTTTTCAGCAGCAGCAATCAAGCCGTATGCAGTCGCTTTGTTGCCATTGATGTCCATATAACGCCCTTTTTCCTTAGGCTCCTTACTCGGTACTGTATAGCTGGCAGAAACAGAAGCGTGTGTGTTTTCGCCAAAATGATAGCCATCGTAAAGCACCTTAATATTAGCTTCTGCTATTACCGGTTTCTTGGCAAACTTCTCGCGCAGCAGTTTTTCACCTACACTGACATCGCGGTGGAACAGCCAACATACCAGTCCCAATGCAAACATATTCTTGGTACGCATGATAGACTTATTATCCAATCCGCTGTCTTTCAGGCTCTCTTTGCACATCGTGGTAATGGCTGCCTCTACTACTTCGTTTTTGATACCCAGTTCAGAGAATGGGTTTTCCAATTGGAACTGTGCTTTCTCCAAATCACGTTTGGTAAACGAGTCCGTATCGATGATAATAACCGCTTGAGGCTTACAGAACTTGTACTGTGTTTTCAATGCAGCAGGGTTCATAGCGACCAACACATCACATTTGTCTCCCGGCGTATAGACCTTACCCGACCCGATATGTACCTGAAAGCCCGATACTCCCGTCAGCGTACCTTGCGGAGCCCGTATATCAGCCGGATAATCGGGGAATGTACTGATATCATTTCCTTCCGTAGCAGAAATATTTGAAAACATATTTCCGGCAAGCTGCATGCCATCGCCCGAATCTCCCGAGAAACGAACTACGACATCATGCAGTTCTTTGACTATCATTTCTTTTGCCATACTATATTTTTTTAGAGTTCTCGTATTAAATGCACACAAAATTGGGGAACTTCCTTTAAAAATCAAAATAAAAAGGCAGAATTATTACAAAAAATGCCCACCGTCAAGTTAGAAGTGCAACTCCTCCACCGCCTTCCTCCGTCCTTGGAGCGTAGCGGAAAGGGCGGAGGAAGGCGGTGGAAGCCGGGCTTCGGGTCATCCGGCAATACAAAA
>NZ_NFKD01000119.1:0-3848 GCF_002160215.1 Bacteroides sp. An19
ACGAAGAAGTGCCAAGCTCGAATGAATATACGGGTAGGATACCAGATTCCTTATTCGCAGGCAAAGATTGATAACACGCACCTCAATCGCCTTAAACGGCGATTAGCTGCAAACCATTACCGATAATCATAAAAACAAATAAAATATGAACGAACGATATGCCAAATGTATTCCATTCGATAAGAATGTAAAAGGCAGGATTGGTGGTAATCCTCCTAAATGTATAGAAGAACAAATCCCCTGCGATTATAAGTTCTATGCAACATTAGTACATCCTGAAAAGGAGAATACTATGCTTTCTATCTTGATTCATCAAGACTATAATACTCTTATAGACAATAATATATATCCTTCAATAGCAGTAAAAATAGTAGAGCATGAATTTTCTGAAATTGGTAATTGTGTAGAAAGACGAAACGCTAATTTAAGAATGTGTTCTATTAGTGAATATTCAGAAAATAAGGATAGTGAGAATATGCTTGTAAAAATAGGTGGTACCCCTTCTCTGATTCAAGATGAAGAATACTATTATAAAGAATTAGAAGAACGGGGCTTTTCTTTTTTCTTGTCAATAGACGAGGATGGTTATAATGATGATGTTCTCATTGGCAGTTATCCTTTCGGATATGGAGCATTATACCTGTATAAGCATCATATAACCAATGAAATAATCGCAGGATTTTGGCAATGTTCGTAAAAAATCGGTAACAAGCACCTGTACCGCCTAACGGCGGCAAGCTGCAGCCCATTATAAACAATAAAACAAATTTTTATGGAAGATTTTGATATTCTAAAGAGATTTGACAATGATAAGCTAATAGATGTTGTGAAAAATTATAAGCGTTACGGCTATGATGATGAAATTCGTGATTATGCTATTAATTTATTGGAAGAAAGAGGCTGGAGCATTGAGGATTTGAAAACATTCGGTTATTGGGAAAATTCCGATTACGAAGAAGCATTGATACAATACAAAGCTTATTGTAGAAATTCACTGATAGCTGTCTGTGTCTTGGTATTAAGTCTTTGTATGCTGGTACCTATCTATCTTGTATTTGTTTTTATGGCATATCGGAATGTATGTAAGTTCTATCAGGCATTAGGGAGAAAGGAAGAAGCCGTATTCTCCTTTGACTTGTGTTGGCATGTTTTGTTGTTCTTCTACCTAAAAGAGAAAATGAAAGAGGAGTTAAAAGGAATAAGATAAGTTTATAACAAGGTCGAGAAAACAACTTAACGTTGTCTCTCACCGAACCATTAGCGAAAATATGTCAAAAATGAAACGGATAGAACTGTTTATGAATATACTATACTATTGTAATTATATGATTTTTTATAAGGTACAAAAAGGTATGGATTGGCTTATCTTCTCTATACTGGACAATACATGTACACGAGCGTTCTGCAAAAGCAATGGTTACTGGAAATATGTAAACAGCGTTAAACAGATGTATAATAAATCGATGTGGTTTTCAGAAAATAAAAAGAAACCGCCTGTTAATATTCTTAGTATGGCAGACACAGGAATTATTTTCTTTATTGGCATTAACTTATTTACAATGCTGAATGTCATGGATATAATAACAGATATAGGAGAGTATGACTTTTTCAATAATGAAATAGTGTTAGGATTAGGATGTATTATTTATTGCTTAATAATAGGTTTTACTCATAAAGTATTTATTGATAGAAACGATAAATATGTTTCCTATTTCAAAAAATTTAAAAAGCAGAAATTTTGGAAACTGTTTATATGGTATATACTATCTTATAGTATGTCTATAGCTTGTTTTTTTATAACTTTAAGGTTTACTCTGACAGAATAAATAACAGAAAGAGTATTTCGCTAACAACGCAGGATAACGGCAAGCCGTTCCCTGCTGAAGCATTAGATATAAAGACATGAGAATATTTGTATTGTATTGTTTACTCCTTTTCCCACTTGGCTGTGTTATAGCGAAAAACGGCTATGTGGCACAAAATTCAGTAAAGTATCATTCTTTGACTGAACAAGATACTCTTTATATAGAAACAGAAAAAACAGGATTTGAAACTCTATATAGACTGTGTTTTAATCAGCACGATGAAAAGAAGGTTGTTTTTGAGTTGAAAGCGGTAGATGATAGCAATATTGACTTCGTGCAAAGCTATACAATCAATGGAGTGAGAAAGTTTGATTGCTTTGCCGTGTATGATAATGTAGCGGACGGAAATCGTTTCCTATTCTTTGACTATGAGAGTCAAATTACTTATATAACGCCTACTTGTTTTTCCGGTTTCTATCCGATATGCAGTTCTGTGGACTTCTCAAAAACGGAAGTTCTGTTAAGAAACGAACATTACCCTTTAGGAGAGCCAAGCGACACGTTAAGTATCGACTGCAAGGTGACTTATGTGCCATTCGACTATAATAATCGAATTATAAAGGCATTTGTTGTTCCATACGCTCAAGTAAGAAAAGATAATAAATATCTAACAACGAAAGATAGCATCTGACGATGCTCCTTTCTAACCATTAGCAACAACTGATAAATAAAAGATAGTAATATGGAAACAGATATACCTTTTGAACTGACAAACGAACAGCGTAAATATTTAGGATTATCCCCAGTCGGTGATACTTGGAAATTAGTCTATTTTGAAAAGCAGTATTTGTATTATGATGGCAATATAATTCGTAAAAAGATAACAGTAGATGATGACGGTTCTTATTATGAAGCTGAGCTTTATGAGGTTACAGAAGAAAACCGCACTATCCTTTTACCCAAAACCAAGCGCGGAAAGCCTAAAAAGATGAATTATACAGCAACGTTGTCTTTCAGTCCGTTTGGTGTATATTTTATGTTTTCAGCAAAAGAAATAATCATAGCCAATTATACAACTCAAACAACATTCTACCATGAAAATCCGCAAAGCAATATATCCTTGAATGATTGGTTGAAGCAATGGATTTCTGAAACAACAGAAGAAGACCTGAAAGAAATTGAACTTTATAAAAAAGCCAAGCGGAAACACGTCAAATATAAAGAGGGGGATTTCTTCAGCTTTAAGATTGGAAGAAGAAAATGGGGATTTGGACGCATTGTATTGAATATTGCGCAACTACGAAAGTCTGCTACATTCATGGCTCAAAAGAATTATGGGTTAACTCATCTTATGGGGCAGGCTTTATATATAATGATTTATCAGAAAATAGCAGATACAACAGAGATTGACATAAACGAATTGAAACAGTGTAAAACCTTTCCCGTTCAGGCTATTATGGATAATACTATTTATTATGGCGAATACAAGATTATAGGAAACCTGCCTATAACAACTGATGAATGGGAGCCTATAATATCGTATGGCAGGAGTATTAGCGGACAGGATAAAGATACCGTATATTTACAATATGGAAGGATATTCAAAGAAACGACTATTGATAAATTTGATAAATATCTGAGGATTGAAAACATCATAAATCCTTATTGTAAAGAAGAAATAGGTTTTGGTATCAATAGTTATCACATTTTAGCCAATGAAATGAAATCATTAGTTACTGTTCAACGTAAACGTAAGAGTACAGATTTACGTGACCCTGAAAACATTGAAATAAAACGTGAGATATTTAGTTTCTTTGGATTAGACGCAGATAAGAGTTATGCTGAAAATCTAAAATTGGTGGGGATAAACGATTAAGTTGCTAACAGGGTCAAGTTAACAGCTAAACACTGTTCCTCACCAAAACATTATCAATCAAAATAAATTATAATACTATGTACGAAAATTTAAGTGAGAAACGGAAACAAGAGTTGGATACATTGAGAGAATGGGCAGTTTGCGCTGGAGATGATTACTATTTTTCA
>NZ_NFKD01000012.1:0-78400 GCF_002160215.1 Bacteroides sp. An19
GTGTTACTTTGTTTACGCATAAAGTCATGGGGGTATTAAGTTATTTCTTTCATTTACAAATTTAATAATTCTCTTGGCTTTATGCTATTTTGCTAGCACATTACAAACATAGGAACTAAGCAAGCAAACACAGTTTTTCGCAGATTAGCTGTTTTGAATTTTCAATCTATAGAACTAGTCAACGAAAAACTGTGTTTTAAAGAAAAAGCTTTATCCGTCTGCTCTTCCGCTTTCAGCAATCATCTGGCGAATATGTTGATTGAAGTCGGTAAGACTCATCAGCTTTTCGAGGGTGATATGCATCCGCCAGCGCCAGTAATTATGTGGATTGGCCGGGATATTGATGCGTTCGGCATCAATGTCTGCATTACGGGTGGCTTCGTCCATTGCGGTCCAGTCTTGCCACGTCAGGATACAAAGCATCGAAGGACACTGCAGGTGACGGCGGACGATTTCCTCGCATAACCAGCCAGGAGCTTCTTCGGGTGTTGTGCCCCAGTAGTGCAGTTCGTTATGATAGAAGCGGTCGGTAACGGTGGAGTCTTCTTTCCACCAGCCGCGCAGGGTAGTCATATCGTGGGTGCCGATGGTACATACCGAGAGGTAAGGATAGTTCTCGGGTCTGCCAAACTCTATACCGGTTTGTTTGGGCATCCGCTGGATTTCGAGTGAAAGTATTTGTAGCTGGTTCATTACCCAAGGTACGCAGCCCGGTACCATACCCAAGTCTTCTCCACATACCAGCATCGGGGTTGCTTGAAGCAGTATGGGTAGTTTTTTCATCGCTTCGTGGTACCAGAATTCATTATGACGCTGGTAGTAGTAATGATCATAAAGGCGGTTGAATGCTTGCTGTTCTTTAGCAGAAAGGTGGCAGAATACCGGTTCGTTCTGTACGGCGATGCGTGGATGGAATTTATTAGGGTCATCGCGGTCAGCGATGAAGAGCACATCGCTGATGAGTGAATAGAGTTTTTCGCGCATATCCGTACTGGCGGGGTCATCCTTTCCGTCAAAGTATGTCTCGACCTTACGTTGAGTGTTGTATTCGGGTCGCAAGGCATACAGTTTGCTGGGAAGATGTTTCAAAAAAGTGTGGCGCACCTCGTGTGCCTTGTCACCGAAAAGTTTATCTATCAACTGGTCATCAATGTACGGACGTGTCATACGTTCCTTGTCGAAATCGAGTCCGAAGCTTTGTATTTCTTCTTTGCTCATTGGAAGCGAAGGGACGAATTGCCCCAATAATCCGTGGACAGAATGATAAGGAATCTCCCAGATACGGAAGAAACCAAGGATATGGTCGATGCGGTAGGCCGTGAAGTATTCTGCCATCTTGCGGAAACGTCGTTGCCACCAATGGTACTGGTCTTTCTCCATCACTTGCCAGTTGTAGGTGGGCATTCCCCAATTTTGTCCGTTGGTGGAAAAAGCATCGGGAGGAGCTCCTGCTTGCCCGTTCATATTGAAATAATAAGGCTCTACCCATGCCTCCACGCTGTTGCGGCTGATACCTATAGGGATATCACCTTTCACGATGACTCCCTGGCTGCGTCCGTAGGTGCAGGCATCAAGCAGTTGTACGTGCAAGTAGTATTGCAAAAAATAGTAGAAACAGATGTCTTCGTAGTACGTACTTCCGGGGATGCACATTTGCTGCACTCGGTCTGCTTGGTATACGCTGTCCACTCCCCATCGGCGAAAATCGGCAGTGCCATTCCGGTCGCGCAACACGCTGAATGCAGCGTAAGGCTGTAGCCATTCTTCGTTCTTTTGCACGAAAGCTTTGAATTCCGGCATTTCCAGAAATTGTTCTTGCTCTTGGTGGAATAAGGTATGCAGGTATTCCCGTTTCAGGCAGTTTACTTTTTCATAGTCGACCTGCGATAAGCCGTTCAGGGTAATACGGCGTCGCTCGAAAGCCTTCATTGCTTCTTCATCGTTCAATGCAGGCAACTGGCGCAGGTCAATATACATCGGGTGAAAAGCATAAATGGAGATACTGTTATAGGGATATGAGTCTATCCACGTACCAGTCATTGTAGTGTCATTGATAGGGAGTATCTGTACGGCACGTTGTCCGGTCTCGATGGCCCACGTGATGAACCGTTTCAGGTCGCCGAAGTCACCTACACCGCAACTTCCTTCCGAGCGGAGCGAAAACACAGGAATGGCTGTTCCCGCAATACGGCAGGCAGGACGGTTGAAGAATACTTCTGCTTCGGCAGGCAGATAAGTTTCTCCGCGTTGAAGCGGACGTATCTGAAAAAGGCGGTTAGGACGCGTTTCCCATTCTTCTACAGCTCCCGTCTTCTCGTTGATGGCGACAAACTTATACTCGAATGGTGATTTTAGTGCCGATGCATCCAATGTGAGCTGCCACACGCCCGAAGCAACCTCGTGCATCCGGATAGGACGGCAATACTCCCAATTACCCAGTGCACTACAGCTCCCGATAATCCCCAGTTCCTGTCCTTGTACATGCAATCCCGGACAAAGGGCACGGAAAGTGATGCAGCTTCCCACATTGTTGCTCAATCGATTGGGCGATGTCAGTGGATGGACATCATTAAAGGCGGAACTATAACGGTAATTTTCGGTAGGAAGATCGCGCCAGCAATCTTCTATGAGGTATTGATGTTGCTGGACATTGCCCGAATACACGGTGTGTGCAATAGCTCCCAGTTCCTTGCGGATGCACATATCGTCGCGGAACACCCCGTAACGATAGGTGATAGGACGTCCGGACTCGGCAGGCGAATAATCGCAACTTCCTTTCCATTCGCTTCCGTCGCGGGTGGAAAGCTGGAGAAAGAGAGGGTCACCTTCATCGAAGATGACACGGAGGTCTTCTCCCCAAACAGTATGGTATTGGATACGGAATGTGAGTTTCATCTGATTCTGTTGGTTAGTTTATGTGTCAAATATAAGGAATTATATGATAATATGCAAATGTGGGAATGTGTCAATGTGGGAATAAAAAAAACTCCAGCAACAAAATGCATTGCTGGAGCTTCCCCTAGTGTAAGATGCGGGGCTGGATTTTTAATTGTGAATGAATATGAAGTTAATAAAAACGCCTTATGCGTCGATATTCGCATATGTGGCGTGTCTTTCTATGAATTCACGTCGTGGAGCTACATCATCCCCCATCAGCATGGAGAAAATGTAGTCGGCGTCTGCTGCGTTTTCGATGCTGACTTGCTTCAGAATGCGGGTTTCCGGATTCATGGTCGTTTCCCACAACTGTTCCGGATTCATTTCACCCAAACCTTTGTAACGCTGAGTGTGGATACCTGTTTCGGTACCGTCACCGTATTTCTGCATAAATGCCTGACGTTCTTCATCGGTATAGCAATATTCGCTGATTTTGCCTTTGGTGCATTTGTAGAGAGGAGGATTGGCGATGTAAAGGTGTCCGCCCTGGATTACTTCAGGCATGTAGCGATAGAATAAAGTCATAATCAGGGTATCAATGTGCGAGCCGTCAACATCAGCATCCGTCATGATTATGACTTTGTTGTAGCGCAGCTTCTCAATGTTTGCCTTCTTGCTGTCTTCCGAATCATCTACACCGAAGCGTACCCCCAGTGCCTGTATGATGTTGTTTACTTCGTCACTTTCGAACGCTTTGTGCCACATGGCTTTCTCTACGTTTAAGATTTTACCTCTTAACGGCAAGATGGCTTGAAACTGGCGGCTTCTGCCCTGCTTGGCAGAGCCACCTGCCGAATCACCTTCGACAAGGAACAGTTCGCATTCTTCGGGTGTGCGGCTGGAGCAGTCGGCAAGCTTGCCCGGAAGCCCTCCTCCACCCATCGGGCTTTTACGTTGTACAGATTCACGTGCCTTACGGGCTGCAATGCGTGCCGTAGCTGCCAATACTACCTTGTCTACGATAAGTTTGGCTTCTTTCGGATGTTCTTCCAAATAATAAGTTAAAGCTTCACCCACGGCTTGGTTGACAGCACCGCTCACTTCGTTGTTGCCCAATTTGGTTTTAGTCTGTCCTTCAAACTGTGGCTCTGCTACTTTTACCGAAATGACTGCTATCAGCCCTTCACGGAAGTCCTCGCCCGAAATTTCTACCTTGGCTTTTTCCAATGCCTTGCTGTCTTCGGCATATTTCTTCAGCACACGAGTCAATGCCGTGCGGAATCCTGCTTCGTGCGTACCTCCCTCGATGGTGTTGATGTTGTTTACATATGAATGGAGGTTTTCGCGGAAGCCTGTGTTGTACATGATGGCACACTCGATAGGAATACCCTGTTTTTCAGTATTCAGATAGATGACATCATCGATGAGTGGTGTATTGCTTGAATTAAGGAAGCGTACAAACTCTTTTACGCCCTCTTCCGAATGAAAGACCTCTTGTTTGTACGAACCATCCTCTTCTTTTTCGCGCTTGTCGGTCAAGGTAATAGTAATACCTTTATTCAGGTAGGCAAGCTCGCGCATACGTGCCTGGAGAATGTTATACTTGTATTCGGTAGTGGTAAAAATCGATGCATCAGGCCAGAAAGTCTGACGGGTTCCAGTAATATCGGTTGTTCCTACTTCCTTTACAGGATAAAGTGGCTTTCCACATGCATATTCTTGTTGGTAGATTTTTCCGTTTCTAAACACATTGGTCACCATGTGGGTAGACAATGCATTCACACACGATACACCGACACCGTGCAGTCCTCCAGATACTTTGTATGAGCCTTTGTCGAATTTACCTCCGGCATGGAGGACGGTCATCACAACTTCCAGTGCCGACTTTTTTTCCTTTTGGTGAAAATCTACTGGGATGCCTCGCCCGTTGTCTTGCACGGTGATTGAATTGTCTTCGTTGATAGTTACTTCTATGTGGGTGCAATAACCGGCGAGTGCTTCATCAATGGAGTTATCTACTACTTCGTACACCAGATGGTGTAATCCTTTTTCGCTGATATCGCCAATATACATAGCGGGGCGTTTGCGTACGGCTTCCAGTCCTTCCAATACTTGAATGCTGCTTGCCGAATACGTATTTCCGCTGTTTAGGGTCAGTTCTTCGCTCATATCTTTTCAGTCTACTTTTTAAAACGGTCAAAGATACGCATTTTTCGTGAGATAGTGAACTTTTGTTCCTCTAAAAAAACGGAAAATAACAAAGGCCGATAATCAGTCGATTATCAGCCTTTTTATGTACCCAGACCCGGTACAAGGCATAGAAATCATAGGAAAATAAAAGAATTTATCTCCCTTATTATCAGCAATTTGCAAACTTCCTATTTTCTCCATTTTTGCCATATTTTGCCCGTTTTCTGTTATTCAGTACACTTTTAGTACACTTTGAAATCTCATTTTCTTTTGTACCTTTGCAATATCGGAAAACAAAAGAAAATCAACTATTTAGTAATTTTACCCGGTTACGGTACCTAAATCGGGATAAAACCTCTAAACAATGGCAAAGTTAGAAAATAAAACGAAAGAAAATCCGAAACTGGAACAAAATAAACTTTCGGATGGCAGAATCAGCCTTTACTTGGAGTATTATTTAGGTAGAGAGGAAAAGCCCGTATTGGATGAAAACGGCAATCAGGTATATTACGAAAGTGGCAAGATGCAAGGAAAGCCAAAATTCGCAGTCAAACATCACAGGCGAAAAGAAAACCTTAGCCTGTATCTGATAGACAAGCCACGTACTCCTGCGGAACGGCAACAGAACAAGGAAACGTTGGAACTCGCTTCAAAAATACGTGCAGAACGTGAGCAGGAGTTCAAGGAAAGTATGCTTGGTTACCGCTTGAAGAAAGACAGGACAGTTAATTTCTTGGATTATTATCAAGCCTATATTAACAGTTACACGAAGAAAGATATCCGCATGGTGCAAATTGCGCTTAATCGTTTCAAGGATTTTTTGAAAGAACAATACCCTGTGAATGAATTTAGTATCAAGCCCGAACTCATTACAAAAGAAATGATGGAACAATTTGTTGCTTACCTACAATCCCGAAGTGTGGGTGAGGGAGCAAAAAGCATTTTCCAACGATTCAAGAAAGTTGTTCGATATGCCATAGACCATGATGTCATGCTGAAAGACCCATGTAAAGGTGTTACCTGCAAGGTAGATAGCCAAATACTTCGGAAAGATGTGCTTTCTCCCGAAGAAATACAAAAACTGATGGTTTGCCATTACGACAATGAAAACCCGACAGTCAGACGGGCTTTCATCTTCTGTCTGTACTGCGGCTTACGCTTCTGCGATGTAAAAGACCTTACTTATAAAAACGTGGACTATGCCAACCGACTATTGAAATTTGAACAAAGCAAGACAAAAGGACATTCAGCCAGCAGCGGTGTAGTTATTCCCCTGAACGATGGTTTGCTGTCTATTATTGGCGAAGCTCCGGCAGACAAGAATTGTCTGATATTCAATTTGCCCTCATACGAGAGTTGCTGTAAATCCGTGAAGCGTTGGGTTAAAAGAGCCGGAATAGACAAGCACATAAGCTGGCATTGTGCAAGACACTCGTTTGCCGTGAACATTTTGAATAACGGTGCGAACATCAAGACGGTAGCCAGTCTTTTAGGACATAGCGGATTGAAGCACACAGAGAAATACACCCGTGCAGTGGATAAATTAAAAGAGGAAGCGATAAATAGCTTACCCGAATTAAAGTTTTAACCATAAAAGACCTATCTTTGTAACTATGGATTTTGAATCATTAGTAAAACATATCAGCACGATACAGAACACGTTGCAGGCACAAGCCGCACACGCTGTAAACCTCGCCCTTACCGCCCGTAACTGGCTTATGGGGTGCTATATCGTGGAATTTGAGCAGAACGGAGAAGACCGTGCAGCATACGGCGAACAACTGTTGAAGAAGCTGGAACAACGTCTGAAAACAAAAGGTCTGAATGAACGTAGATTTCGTGAGTTTAGGCGTTTGTATCTTGTTTATCCACAGCTAAAAGAGCCTATTGCACAATATATTACATCGCAAATCCAAATTCGGCACTCAGTGTGTGCCGAATTAATAGAACCAATTCGGCGGATACCGTCCGCCGAATTGAGAACTGCAAAAGAATGGATAATTCCGGCAGATAGACTCTTTAATAAACTCACATATTCTAATTTAATGCTCATCTCTGCTATTAACAACCCTGTAAAACGAGCTTTTTATGAAATGGAAACCATTCGTGGCTGTTGGTCATATAAGGAGTTAGAACGACAAATAGCATCTTTATACTATGAACGTAGCGGACTATCCCAAAACAAGGAAGCTCTTTCCGCTTTAGTCCGGCAACAAGCAGCCTTATTGCAGCCTAAAGATGTTATCAACACCCCTGTTACTTTAGAATTTTTAGGATTGAATGAACGTGCCTTAGTAACAGAAAGCGACTTGGAGCAATCCATTCTTGACAACCTGCAACACTTCCTGCTGGAAATGGGACATGGCTTCTGCTTTGAAGCCCGGCAAAAACGTATCCTGATTGATGAGGATTATTTCTTTGCTGACCTTGTATTCTATCACCGCATTTTGAAGTGCCATGTCATTGTGGAATTGAAGATAGACAAGTTTCGCCATGAGTATGCTTCACAACTCAATATGTACCTTAACTACTTTAAAGCGGAAGTGATGCTGCCGGATGATAATCCACCTATCGGAATCTTGCTTTGTACCGAAAAGGGAGATACATTAGTAAAATATGCCACTGCCGGATTAGACCCGAACATCTTCGTGCAGAAGTACATGATAGAACTTCCAAGTGAGGAAGAAATAAAGGAGTTTATCACTTCTGCAAACTGCCAATAATTCAACCAAACAAATACTGGCGAAAAGAAAAAGACTATTTCTCTTTTCGCCAGCATAAATATTTTGCTGCTAATAGAAATAGGTTTAGTTTGTTTTGGATATATACAAAGCCATAAACTAACCTTATTATAAAAAGCTAAAAGACATTCCGTATAGAAATTGACTTTAAGTAAATACATATTCACACTGAATAGTGTAAAGAAGAATATAATTCTTGCTGATTAGCCTATTGGTTTCAACTTATTTCACAGCATGAACATTATTTAGGTATTTCCAGATTCATTTTCTTCATATAGGCAGTATCAAGCTCCGCGCCTTTCCAGTTTATGTCGGGAGGAAACTGTTTCCATCCGTCTTTGGGTGGCGCAAGTACCCATTTAGGAACAACTGTTTTTACAACAACTCCTGCTCCATGCATCTTTGTTGAATATTTAATAAGTAGTCTGTCTTCCTCAAGATTGTAATTGCTAAGAGTTGCTCTTGTGTAAGTATTATAGCTATTTCCATTCACTTCATAAGAAAAATCATATTGTGTTTTTGGACTTTTTCCTACCAGAAAACTGGTATCCTTATACTTGGCTATGGTATAGCGTACATTTTCGGAATTATAAAAGTAATATTTATCAGAGAAATAGACGTAAATAATATTCATAGCCAGCAAGATACCAACAATTTCCCAACCGTTCTCTTTTATCCAATGTATGAATTTGCCTGTCATATCACTTGAAGCTTTTATTGATTACCTGATAGTTTGAGGATAGTACAATTTTTCTTCCTTATTTAATTGAAAAATAAGTAACTGCTATGACTAAAAAAATGGCAACTACAAGACATCCCAATGCTATAAAGAGATAGTTGGGATAATGAAACTCAAGGTCCATATAAGGTATATGTTTTCGTTTTACATATTTACTCCATAGCCAAATAATATATTTGCCTATACTTTCCAGTCCTACAATATCAATCATTATTATCGTCTTTTGAATATTCATTTTATGGTTCGTTTCAGAAATAAACTGCCATTTATAGTTTTCCGTTGCTCTTAGAGGTCTTTTGTCAGTCTGAATAACGCATATCCTATTATGATGAATAATATTCCTGCAATAATGCCAACTATCCAGAATAGTTTTATTGGATATTGAAATATAATATCTTCATATTTTATCTTTTTTTTCTGTGTATGATTATGCCAAATCCAAACTAAGAATTTCCCAACATGATAATATATACCTGGTGCACTCATTATTACTTATTGTTTTTGTTGTTTAATGTATCTATTGAAGTTTCATACCAATTAAAATGTTCTTCTGAGGTATCATTCCAAAAGTTGAAAGTTTCTACCATGTCAATAAATGATTTACCTTCTTCACTCATTTTGAAACGTTGTTTAGCCTGCTGAAACATTTTTCCAGCCTCTTTTTGCCATCCGTGTCCTTTAGGCTTATAAAGATTTTGTTTATACATTGGAGATTTGACATAAGCATTATAGCCATTAAGACCACTTGTTATTTGACTGCAAGGTCCTAAAATTCTTAGTACTCCTCCAATGAATGCTGTGGGAGCAAAGTCCATGAATGCTTGCGCTCTTTCTTGTGGTGTTTAAGAAAAACCTCCAAGTGTATGTCCTGTAATCCAAATTACAGGGGCATTAACCCCATCATAAAAGAATTTTGTGAATAACCTTAGCCCTTCTCTAAAATGTTTGAAGAAGGAGAGTTTATGTCCATCTCAAAAGCTGCTAATCCTCTCAATTCTCTTATTTCACCATTGTAAACCTGTCTTGGTATATCTATAATCCTTCTTTCCGTTATGTCAATTATTAATAATCTTTGTCCTGTGGATATAGAATACTCACTTGACAGGTCATTCCATCTTTTTAATTCTTCAACTGTAACATCAAACATTTCTGCAATATATGCTAAGGTATCTCCTTCACACACTACATATCTTGCGCATCCATTTTTGTTAAATAGTCCTCTAAGGCTTTTTTTATCATTTTCTTTGAGGTATCAATGCATTGGATTTGAACAATGTTAGGTATGCATATTTGGTATGGCAATATATTGTCATCCATATCTATGACTGTTCCATACGCGTCCTCATAATAATTCTGATATTGTACAAAAGCATACCCTTCTCCTATGACAAATCCAGTATACGGAATTCCTTTTGTTTTATAATCCAGAAAATCTTCTCTGCTTATAAAAATATTATTGTATTGGCTCATAGATGGATATAATTAAAATTATGGTGTATTATTTCAAACGAATCTAATAAAATATTCGCAAATATCAAATAATTTTAAGTGTTTTCTATACATTTTGATTGCTAATCTTTCTAATCACCTCCATATTCCAAAAAGTTTACCCAATTAATCACCATACAAATCCTCTACAATATTATTGGTGTATATAATACTATTTATTGTTATTAAATATATACAATTCACTCGGTATTAAGCAATTATTGGATTATATATTTGTCTAAAAACAATCGATCTGAATCTCGGCTGTGTGTATCAAACATTGGAACAGAAACAGATTGTGTACCATAAATAGGGGCTAAATAACCAAGAAAAAACAGCCTAAAATAAAGTGTATTATAATGTTGTAGCCTC
Organism: Bacteroides sp. An19; assembly: GCF_002160215.1. NCBI lineage: Bacteria > Pseudomonadati > Bacteroidota > Bacteroidia > Bacteroidales > Bacteroidaceae > Bacteroides > Bacteroides sp. An19. Next base: position 10,408 of record NZ_NFKD01000012.1, read on the forward strand.
TCTATGGATTCATTATCATTTTGGAATAAAGCAATATAATCATATCTATTAGTTTTTTTACTTGGATATATATAAATACTCTCAAAAACAGAATCTTTTCCTATTTCTAAAATAGACTGATAGTCTTTTCTTTCTATAAAAGGAGATAAAAAAGCTATTTTTGGAGCACGAGAAAAATCTTCCAATTTTTTGTCTGAATTAAATTCCAATACATATACTGGATAATTTTTGTTATATGGTATTATGCTATGAATCTCATCGGCATTAACTTGCCTAAATGAAAGTAGGGTAATACTTGGTATTTGACATGTTCGATAATAGTTGTAAAGTCCATTTGCTGAATACAATAAAACTATCAAAGCAACAATAATCCATAAGAAATGATATTTTCTTGTTTTAACTACATACCCAATAATACAAATAGAAGTAATACTAACAATCAAAAGACTAAAAATAAGATATAAAATGCCCATATCCTTGACTAAATTTGCCAAAGCACATCACCTACTTTTACATTTTGATAATGCTTTGATTGAATGTAATGGACAATATTTATTGGGAAACACCTCATCAGCTACCTCTACATTAACCTTAGTGTACTCTTTATTAAATCTGAAAGAAAGAAAAATTTCTTCACTTTCATATAAATACTCTATAACAAGATACATCTCACCATCTTCATTGAAATCCATTTCTGAGCCATAATCAGATGAGTATTTATTTTCAGCTACACCATTTACTCTCTTAATTTCATTTTTTAACTTATTATACGAGGTTAGTTCAAAATCAATTTTTATATCGTCTATTCGCTGAAAAACAAGAGTTTGACTTAATGTATCACAATTATAACAAAAAACTAATGTGTCTTTTGTTTTAGATTTTATATTCGTACTATCAATATTCAGGCAATTAGCATAAAATGGCATGAATATAAAGCCTAATATTGTCATGCTTATGTATAAAATAAATTTGCTCATAAAAATGATTATTATCGCGTTGATGAAACATCCAAACTTCTTCCTTTAAGATGATATTTAGGAAGATTATAATCAGGTGTAAACCCAATTGGATATCTATATGACTTCACTAATTTTGAAGAATTTGGAGATAAAGTAACAGCATCCCCTTGATTCCCTCCTAATAAGATAATTCGATGGTCGTCATTGATTCCTGCCACAAATCCAACATGAGAATAATTCATAATTGCTATTGCCCCATAAGCTGGTTTATTTAATTCTATTCCATAATGCAACCAAGAATATGCTAATGCGTTATTTGTCCCCACAATTCCAACTTGATATAAACACCAATTAACAAAACTGGAACACCAAGGTATCTCATCTTTATCAAAATTTGAATTAGTAACACTATGATATTCTATAATTCTTTCATTATGTTTCTTCCCTCTTACTTCTTGAACACCTAATTCTCCAATAGCAATATCCATCCAAGGAATTTTGTTGATTATTGGCATAGAAGCGATTATAGGAGTTTCTTGAAAATACCCAAATCCATTCGAAATGCCACAACATAGTTTTATTTCTTTTTGGGACAATAAACTCTTATAATCATAAGACTGTTTTAAACAAACTTCTAAATAATTTTGCATTTGGAAAAAATAAGCAGGAATTATATTTTTCAACATATCTAAGAATATTACCTCTTCAAAGTCCTCCTGTTTTAAAAATATCTTTAATAGGACATTGTAAGCCCAATATTCTTCAATATATAATCTTACCGTAGAGCCAAAATACCCTTTGTCTATTTTATTACCATCCTCATCTGCCCAATATGCTTTTAAATGAACTTTATTTAAAGTAGCACTTTTTTCTGAGTCTTTATAAAGACCAATAACCTTAACCATATAAAAATCCTCCAATTATAACAATTTTACATTTTTCACTTCTACTATACCTCTTGAATCAACGACACCTGAAAACCGTTTGAAAGTGCCATCATCAAATTCAAGTATAAAATTAACCTTATCACCTTCAGTTGCATGTTTTACTACAGCACATAAGGTAGCTATACCATTATGAGGAAATTCATTTATTCTTTGATGAGAATTTGCATCTTTCCAATAAACTTCAACAATTTCGCCTATTGAACCCTCTTCTAAAACACGAGTAATTACTTTAAAGTTTTCTTCCTCCTTATATTCCTCCCACCAAAAGCCGTAAGTCGTGCTGACTCTCCTGTCCATTTTGACAGTTCTGTTAATATCCAATCGTGTAGGAGATATGAGGAAACGAGTAATCATAGGAGCATTTCCCTCCGCACTCATACTCTCCTCGTGAAAATAAAGGTACGCTTCATCAAAAGCGATTTCACGAAACATTATGTCATCCTTGGTATGAATTATCCGTCCGAACACAGGTATGGGTTCAGACCTTAAAAAGAAACTTTGAAGCGGTCTGTCCATATCGGCAAGCAGCATTTCCAATACTGCATTACTGCTATCAGATTCCATCTCTACATAGATGTCTCCACCCAATATCCCGGTAGTAGGTCTACCTTTCCAATCAATGTTACGATAAAAGCCATATTCATACCTTAATATATTATGCTTGTAACTATTTATTTCTAAGGTTATTTCAGAATTCATACTCTTTACTTTTATATGTTTAACATCATCAATCCCAAATATATAAAAAATCAGGAAGAATGATATTATCTGAGCGGATTATCTCTGTTTATCTGCTCAAGAACATAAATATATTTCTTCCTGATTATCAGCATTAACGGTTCTTCATCTTGTCAGCTTCCTTTTTCAACTGCTCGGCTTGTTCGTTGAGCAGTCTTGCACGTTCCAACGCTTCCACTTGTTTTCGCAAACGGTATTCAAAATCAATCACCGAATCCGTCAGATTTCGGATAAAACGCTCATTTCTCTGCCATTTGAAATTGTTCTCCAGCAAATCAAGGGTCGTTCCATCTGCCTGTCCCTGCATCAATAAATAGCGATATTTTATATCGTTGTCCTGTAACTTTTGCATTCGTGTAACCAAACGAATGTTCAACCATATGGAAGCGGAACAGAGAACCAGCACTGCCGAAAAGATAAACAATCCCGGACGAATCCAAGAAGTAACCTTATTGTAAATCCGTTGATAAAACGGTAAGGGGATTACACTCTCTTTCTCTGTCCTGTAAGCGTTCAATGTATCAATCATTGTTTTGAAACAACGATAGGTTTCCAGTGATATTTTCTTGGTGTCCTCAATATGTTTCTGCTGACCTTGCATCCTGTTCCTTATATCGTCAAGCTGGCTTCGGATAGCCTGTAAATCCTTTTCGGGAACAGCCGGATTATTGTGCAGTTCCGACAACGCCTGTTCGATAGCATCCAACCTTTCAAGAGTTTCCTCCCGACTGGCTGGTGTTATTTGCGCTTCCTGCTTCTCTTTCAGTTCAGTAACCATTGAGAGAAGCCCCTCTAAAATCAGATTATCGTCCATTCCGTTTACAATTTAAGTTGTCTTTTCTTTTTCTTCTTCTTTTTTAAGTAAGGATTATAAGGGTCTTCATCTGCCGGATTCGAAGAAAACAAGCCGACACAACCTGAAAACAACGATACTCTGCTGCTTTCCTGTGCCAGAGCCTGTCCCCGGACTGGTGTATCAACCCATTGCACGTTATGTTCAGTGACGGTTACCAGCCCCGAATCTCCGAAAAGTCCGTCCAATTTGGAGAAACTGAAACTGCGGTCTATCTCTGAACCCTTGAACGTATATTCTCCTTTGGTAAAGGATATGCCCTGTATCTCATCACTCTTTCCCTTATGCTTAAACTGGATTGTGATGTCCTTTTCCGCTAAACGCTCCTGCAACTGTTGCCAGTTCCGGGATTTTCCGATTTCATTCTTCACAGCTGTGTAAATCTCGTATTTCGACTTGTCCGGCTCCTTCAATCGGTGTTGCTTCACCTGTTCTTTCCCTTTGGCAAAGTAAAGCCCATGTTTGGCTTTCAGCTTCTTGCACACCTGTTCGTTACGGTACATATCGTTCCTGTCTGATATGGTCTTGCCGTTGTTGTCTATGCGGTTGAACACGATATGCACATGAGGGTGTTCCCTGTCCTGATGGCGCACGATGATATATTGCGTATCGGTGATTTTCATTTCACGCATATACTCCTGCGCAAGCTGTACCATTTTTACATCCGTCAGCTTGGGTGCATCCACGGTGGAATAACTTAATGCGATGTGTCCGACCGGCTTCTTCAAACCGGGATTCATTTCTGCCTGCGTACAGAAACTGCGGATTATATTACTTCGGTTTTCCGTCAGTACTCCGTCCGCATGAAGCAAAGCCGCCTGTTTCTTGCCCAGCACATAGTTTACACAGCCTTTAAAGCCGCTTCCTTTTTTTATTTTTCCAATCATCGGACAACTGGTTTATGATTTCGACAATCCCGTTTTTGAGTTTTACCAACTCTACTGCCACAAGCGCAAATCCTCCGGCATTTGCCCGGTGTGCCAACTGGTTGATGTTGTTGGCTTCTCCTGCCAGCTTGCGGATGGTGTCCGCATCCTGCCTGTTCAAACGTGGAACGATCTCTGCCGTAATAATAGCCTGCCGGACATATTCGCTGACCTTTACTCCGGCTTCTCCGGCTCGCCTTTTGACTGCGTAGTATTGCAGTTTTGTCAGCTTCGTACTGACTACCCTGTTCTGTCTTTCCAGTGTCTTTTTTACCGGGCGACCGCCCGGCTTATCCTTTATCTCTGTCATACTTTTTCGTTTTAGATGATGTCTTAAAAATTGCGACCAACGGGAGAAATTTTCTTTGCGGTGAGCAAAGCAAGGTGGTTTCGGTCTACCGAAACATAACCTTGCTCTCCCTATGAAACCGTCTGTCGATGGTGTACTTGGCAGACTAAATGCCCCTGCCTTTCTTTTGCTTTGGGGTGGCACGCTGTCCGGTTTTCTGCTTTGTTTCCTGCACTTGGCTGGCTTTGCTTTTATACTCCGGCTTCCTGCCGCACAGGTAGTCGTTCAGGTCGGCATACCCTCTGTAATTGTGTGAGAAATCACGGGCACGGTAGGAAAATTCCGCTTCAATAGCCTTTGTTGCCCGAAATCCTGCCGTGTCGTTGTCAAGCATACAATGGATGCGCTCGTACTGGCTCAACACGTCAATGGCTTTCGATGCATTGGCGGTAGAATTAAGAATTACATAGTCCTGCTTGTCAAGGTCGGGCATGGTCGGACAGTTCTTCATGCGGAGCGTAAGGAAAGACAAGTAGTCCATAAACCCCTCGAATACTAGACATTTTTCTCTCGGTTCTCCCTGCTGCCGTATGTAAGTAATATCCTTTGGAGCGATACATCCCTTGAAAAAGGAATTGCGCACCTCGTAACCTCCTGCCACATTCGGAAAGCCGATTGCAAAATAGGGCTTACCGTTGTGGATGAAGCGGAGTTCCCTGCATTCTCTTTTCGCCAGTTCCACATCAATACCCCGTCCCTGCAAGTAGCGGAGCAATGCCGGGTGGGTCAAATTTCCGGCTTCCAAATGCTGGAAACTCGGTTCGGCTCTCCGTTGGCGAAAAGAAAAACTGACCGGGAGGATATGCGGTGCTTGTTCCGCTATCCGGTTTAACAGGTACGGCAGACTGTCGGAACAATAAAGTTCCTTTGCCAGTGCAATGATGTTACCGCCTTTACCTGCTCCATAATCATACCATAGGTTACGTTCCGTGTTCACCTTGAAGGATGCTTCGTGTTCCTCCCTTAGAGGTGATTTGTACCATAAGCCGTTACCCTGCTGCTTGACGGGCGAGTAACCCAAACTGTTCAGATAGTCCACGATGGATATTTTCTTTGCATCTTCGATGTTCATAACATTTTCTTTTGGATGGTTAATGATAATTGAGAAGTGTGTCAGTCCTGTTTAGTCCGTCATATATATACCCGTACCATACCAAACTTGATTTGAAGCTGGCATGGAAAACGGAAATTCCGTTCCGCTTATATATACACGGACTAAACCAAACCGACTTTTAATAATGGAAGTCGGGATTATAACGATAGCCCTTTCCCTCTTTCACAATCATACGCTTGTTTACAAGGAACTTGTTAAGCGACACAAGGACATTGCGCCCACGCTCGTAACCTATGCTTGCATAGCCCTGTTTCAATGCCTGTATGACATTGGGATAGCCTTGTACGACACGTTTCCCGAAACCATTTTCTAATGCTTCACGGTGCTGTTTCTCCGTAAGTTCCGTAAGTGAAAAGCCCCTGTCCTGTTTGGGCTGCTGGAACACATACCCCTCCACGACTTCGGGCAATGCGCTGTCATTGATGCGAAATGCGAACGGGTCAAATTCCCGGTCGCGTATGTGCATAGCCTTTACCTCGCTTATGTTACCGTCTTGCGTGCTTTTAGTAATTTGCAGAACAGTTTCAGCCTTGTTGTTCAGTTCCGTACCGATATGCCCCCTCGTGTTATCGTCCCCTTTGTTCAGATGCAGTACGGTATGGATATGCAGGTTATATCCGCTTGACCAGCGCATTAAAAGGTTTATCAGCTCGGTCGATTCGCTGGGGCTGTTGATGTCGTACATCAAATCACGGATTCCGTCAATGACAAGCAAGCCTACATCAGGCATATTCTCCAGCATATAGCCGATTATCTGCTTGCGCTTGTCGGGAGTCTGTTCCCTTAGCACGATGAAAATAAAATCCTCCCTGTCCTTGTCGGTTGGCAGTCCGGCAAGGTGTAAAATACGCTTCATGACCTTATGACAGTGATATTTGCTCTGTTCGGTGTCCACATAAAGGATTTTCCGTTTGTTCGGTGGCAGGTATGCCGAATACTTCAATACCTCGTCATTCTTCAACGCTGCCGCAACGATGGCTGAGATATTGAATGTCTTTTTGCTCTTGGCTTTGCCTGTGGATGCACTGAAATTTCCCAGTGTACCGATTGTAGAACCGTTCACCCAAAGAATTTCGGGCGGCACTTCGTAAGTGTCCGTAACTTTCAGGTGAATGGTTCTCCAAATGGCTGCGAAGTCCTCCTTTTCCATAACGGCATACTGTTGCCCGGTTATGGGTGTTTTCTTGTCTTCCATAGCCTTTATTTCTTCAAGGGACGGTTAAGGATATACTTCTGCGCTTCCTGCTCTATCTGCGCTTTCGTCTTGACAGGGTTCTGACGCAGCCACGCTTCCAGTTCCGATTTCTCGAAATAGAGCATTTTCCCCTGTGGCTTGTAATGGGGTATAAGGTTACCCGCCGTCAGCTTGTACAGGTAACTCTTTGAGAGATTCAAGAATGTGCTTGCCTCGTCAAAACTTAGCACGTTCTTGGTCAGGAACAACATTCTTTCGAGTTCTTCCACTCGCATTTCCAAAGTCTTTTCCATATTGCTTGAAACTTTTTTGGTGAAACAATATGAAGGTGCGCACCCTCGTTTCCTTTTTGATGGAGCAAAAATCGGCAGTATTCAAAACTTCAATACACAAGTTACGGGTAACTTACGTGAAACATTTTTGTTTTGACCCATGCCGACATCTGTATGCCGCATCGTTTTGTTAACGGGAGCAAAGTTAAGGACTTGAAAATGAAGTCTAATTGACCTTTGTTTGAGCGTTCAACCTATGCTCAACCTTTTTTCAGTTGTTTGATGTATTTGTCTATGATTTCGTATCCTTTCGGATAAATGCTTTTTGCTTGGTCTGTCGCACTTGACAGGTCTGTACGTGTAAGCGGTTCGCCTTTTAACTTCCCCAATACCAGTTTGTTGTGTGCAACAACGGACTGCCACTCATAAACTATGTAATTATGGCAGCTTAGCTGCATCATAAGGTAGGCAAACAACCGGGTATTATTGACTTTCAATACTCCGTCCAATTTACAGTTGAAAAAGTCCGTGAGTATTTTAGGGCTAACGGTAGTAGTAAACATTCGGGATTCATTCAGACATTCGGCTAACAATTTGAGTTCAGAGGATTTTAATTTGGATTGGAACGGACTGGATTTGCCTACAATCTTTTTCAGCTTCTCCTCTATCTGAACTTCTTCTTTGGACTGCATTAATTCTTCAGTAGTTTCAACAGGATAAAAGGCTTTTTCATTTTCTTGCAAATAGTCCAAAAACTTGGTTGATACCACAAAATCAATGATAACGGAAAAGTAAGGAAGCTGTTCATCATAGCAGACTGGTTCACGCAGGTATTCGTCCATGTCAAAGGACGGACACGGAAAATTGATATACTTTTTTCTTTCAACCGGGGTCAAATCCTCGAAGAAGGCACTTTCCCACAAGAAGTCGGGAATATACATATCCATTCTTACATTCCGCAACGCACGGTACTTCTGCTGCATGGCAACAAGGCTCTCGGTTACACGAAATATTTCCTGCCTTAAATATTCCCTCACCTGCTCTTTGGTAAAATATTCACGTTTCAATGTCAGGGCACGAATCATCTTGTCATACTCGTATGCAATACAACCGTCCAACAGTTTCTGTATCTCCCTGAAATTTTTCTCCCTACAATCTTCCATAGCCGTAATTGTCTAATCGTTATTTCGCAAAGATAAAAAAGTAGTCCGTCCAAACACAGAAAAGGGAAAGAAAAAGAGGGAAATAGGAAGATTTGCTAAGAGAAAGAGTTAATAAACAATAAATATCTCGGTTGCAAAACTATGAAAGTACACTTTTCTTTGTTTTCGTCAAAAAGTACACATTTAGTACGCTTTTCAAAAATAGAAAACCCTGATAATCAGTCGATTATCAGGGTTTATTCGTACCCAGACCCGGGGTCGAACCGGGATGGATTTTACTCCACTGGTGTTTGAGACCAGCGCGTCTACCGATTCCGCCATCTGGGCATTCCGTTGAATTGCGGTGCAAAGGTAAGAAGTATATATTAAAGTTCCAAATATTTATAGGGGTTTTGGAATATTCTAAAATACTTTTAACATCATCTCTCTTCTATTATTTAATATCTGAGTACAAATAACAAAAGGCTGAATCGGTAAGATTCAACCTTGCTATCTTTTTGTGCTAACAATTACTTAAGCCAATTTAGCAATATGAGCAGCCAGTTTTGACTTTAAGTTAGCAGCTTTGTTCTTATGGATAATGTTGCGTTGAGCTACTTTATCCAAAATCTTTTGTACTTTAGGATACATTGCTACTGCTTCTGCCTTGTCAGTAGTCATACGAAGTTTCTTCACTGCGTTACGCATTGTTTTAGCATAATATCTGTTGTGAAGTCTTCTTTTTTCAGCTTGTCTGATTCTTTTAATAGATGATTTGTGATTTGCCATCTCGACTAATCTTTAAATATTGTTCGTGATTCTGTTTATTATGTAGCCCGTGGGAGAATCGAACTCCCCTTTCAAGAATGAAAATCTTGCGTCCTAACCGATAGACGAACGGGCCATCCTTTGATGCTTTCGAGGAAAGTATCCCTCATTTGCGGATGCAAAGGTAGGAAGATTTTTTATTCCTGCAAAACTTTCTGCAGAAAAAATATACTTTCTCCTTAAAAGTCATATCTTTGCAAGTGTAAAACAGTGAATGGAAGTGAGATCAGTGTCACATTTTGATTCTTTAGTTTTATTTGTAGAGCCATGTTACAGAAATATCAAGGAGTAGTGTTACATACACTGAAGTATAATGACCGTTCAAATATTGCCTGTATTTATACAGGTGAGGGTGGGAGGATGTCCTTCTTGTTCCCGGCGCAACGTTCACGCAAGTCAATGGTAAGGTCGGTGCTGTTCCAGCCCTTGTCGTTGGTAGAGTTCGAAGCCGAGGTGCGTCCTCGTGCCAGTGTACATCCCATTCGTGAGGCGAAGGCATGGATGGTTTTCCAATCCTTGCCTTACGATCCCTATAAGTCTGCTATTGCGCTGTTTCTGGCTGAGTTTCTTTATCGTGCTTTGAAAGAAGAGGGAGCCAGTGCATCATTGTTTTCTTATTTGGTTTATTCGATACAATGGCTTGATGCGTGTGAAAAAAGTTTTGCTAATTTTCACTTAGTCTTTTTGATGCGTTTGTCTCGTTTTCTGGGGTTGTATCCGAATATGGAAGATTATGCCGAAGGTTGCTGTTTTGATTTGTTGAATGCCTGTTTTGTGACGGAGCCACCGTCGCATGGTATGTTTGTCGTTCCTGCTGAGGCTTCGCGCATCTGTAATTTGATGCGTATGAACTATGATACGATGTATTTGTTTGGGATGAATCGTACCCAGCGCAATCGTTGCCTCGACATCATTCATGAATATTATCGCCTGCATCTTCCTGATTTCCCGGAATTGAAGTCATTCCGGGTACTTCAGGAACTTTTTTAAACAGGCGTTTTTCCGATGAGGAGAGTTAGGGGAGGGTTATTTGCATTACGAATCCACCTCGTGCCAGACAAGGAACTTCTGTCTCTTTTCCTATGGAAAGATTTTTTTCGATGCGGAATGATTTTTCATCTGTTCCGTCCCCGATGAAAAGTACAGCCGTCTGTTGTGGCAATGAAAGGCGTTGCAGTGAAAAACGGAGGATTGCCGGCGTGTCTTTTCCGTTGATGCCGGCAATGTACCATGTGTTTCCTTTTTTGCGTGCCAGAACGGCGTGTTCTCCAGGATATCCGCTCAGCAGTCTGGTATCATCCCACGTTGTAGGAAGAGTTGATAAAAGCTGTTTCACCTCGTCAGGCAGGCTTTGGTACGTTTCAGGACGATCAGGCATATGCTGGATGCCCGATTCGAAAAGGATGGGCAGAGCTAACTCGTGACCGTAACTGGTGATGTGTGGGTGCTGCGAGTCAGAAAATGTGCCGGGTGTATAGTCCATTGAGCCTATAACGTTGCGTGTAAAAGGCAAGGTCGCGTTGTGGCAGGCTGCACGTGAGGTGAGTCGTTCGTTGTTATTATACCATTCAGCTCCATATACGGATTCCAAGGTAATCAGTTGCGGATAGGTACGTTGCCAGCCCCACGGTAGTGTACCTCCGTGCAGGTTTACGAGCAAGTGGTGGCGTGCTGCGTCCTCCAGTAAGTCGAAATAATAGTTGATTGCTTGCTGGGTGTCGGTTGGGAAGAAGTCCACTTTTACGCCTTTCACTCCTTGCTTTTCCAGCCAGGCAAATTCCTTTTCACGGTCGGTTGCCTTGTTGAGGCGGTAGAGTGGAGTAGGTGCTCCTTCAATCCAGTTGGTGGTTGAGTTATACCAAAGTATCGGGCGAATGTCTTTCGAATGAGCATAAGCGAGGACATCTTCGATGGTACCTCCCGTCATTTGGTCCCATTCGGCATCGATCAGTGTATAGGGCCAGTGCATGGAAGCTGCCAAGTCTACGTATTGCTTCAGCAAGGCGCAATTGCGTGCCCCGTGATTGTGTGCCCAGTAAATCCACGATGCATTACCGGGTTTTATCCAACTGGTATCCTTTAGCTGACAGGGTGTAGCGACATCGGTTGTCAAGGTCGATTCGGTAATGTCGGCCAGTGTACCGATGATAAGTGTATGCCACGCTGAATGCCATTCGCCCGTCACAGATAATGCATCCTCTACCATTTTCACCCGATAACGTTCCGTGCCTTCGTTTACCAGATAAGTTCCACAATGAATACGCTGTAAATCCGATTCGGTTATCAGGGCGAATACATCTTTCTGTGGTTCCATTAAGGCGGGATATCCCCATTCGCCGGATTTGCAACCTTCGGTGCTGAAAGGATAAAAGCCTTCGTTGTCTACTGAGCGGGGACGCATCCAGCGTGGAGAGCCTGTTGCCAGATCATAGGAAGTACATTCGTTTGTAATCATTTCTCCGTTTGGGGCTGTTTTCAGCTGGTAGCGGAAAGCGATTCCGTCATCGTATGCCCGTATAATAAGTGTCAGACATTGTTCTTTATCGTTTACCAGAATGAATCTCCGCTCATTGGCATGGTTGATACAGTGCTGGCGTTTGCCGGTGATCATTTGATAATCATCGGTGTGAAGGCTTGTTTCCGATGCCGATTGCAGGCGCAGCTTAGAGGACAAGTCTTGTCGGTTGGTCTGTATTCCCAAATGGATTTGGTTGAAAATGTATTGGTCTCCGTATCGGATAGAAAGGCAGGCTGTGCCTGCTGCATTATTTTCCGGGCAGTGTAGGGTCACGCTGATTTGTCCGTTGGGTGAATGGATTTCGGTAGCTTGCAATGTAAAAGTAAATAACAGCGTTGTGAATATGGCAAATAATTTGTGTTTCATAGGTGGTTTTAACAGTTTTATAAGTTTGGATAGGCAAATATACGGAAAAAAGCGGATGGTGACAATTGGTAGAGGTGTATTTTATCATGTAGAAATTCAAAATAGTTTCAAACAATGACTGTTGAAAAAGTAAGGTCATTCTGTCTCAGAGTGAAGGGGCTCTCATATAATAGTTTATGTTTTCGAGATCCTTCGCTCTGGGACAGAATGACAAATGAAAGCTGTCTTTTATTTTAAGACAGGCTCATTGTGATGAGAGTTATTGGTGTCGTACTGCAGGTGCTCCAAAATAGCTTGGATACCGGTTGTCGGGATAGAGGACGAGTTGTTCGAGTACGATTTCCGGATCAATCATATATAGTTTTAATCTATGCATACCTGCTTTCTTTACATGCAGTTTTGTGGTTAGCATACGCAGGTTGTCGAATACTTCGTTACGGCGAAGTTGCTTGGAACCGGTAAGCTTGATGGTCTTGTCTTGCTTGGGAAGTGGTTTCAGGTTGGGCGACTGAGCCAAGTTGGCTGGATTGTATTCGCCGAATGTGTCCACGAATCCTTGGCGGGCATCTATCACTTCCGGTATTTCATCGTCTATTGCTACGGCGATACGCAAGCCTCGTTCGGGATAAACGTCTTGTGTGGGTAAGATACCGATGCAGAGCGAGACGGTTCCAGTATCGGGCAGTAGTATCTGGTATTCTAGGTATGGGGCTTCCTCAGGCTGGGCACTAGGAGCTGTTACAGGGCTGATACCCATACAGGCATATCCTCTTCCCAAGTCGGGCAGTTCAGTCCATGCGGCATCTTTTCCGGGAACGTTTTTGTTATATAGGTATGCTGGAATGGAAAATTCGGTTTTACTCAAATTGCCGAAATAGGCTTCCTTTGTGTCTGGTGCTTGTCCTTTGACGGCCCGGATACCGATAGGAAAGTTGGTTTCTCCACTCTTGATGGTCAGGCAGGCTTCGTGTGTTCCATTGCCGATGGCAGCCCAGTCTATGTTGACTTGGAGGCGCGTTTCGGTTTTTACCGTCCCGGAGGGTTGGCTGACTTTTATCCAAGTTTGTGACGGGGTTGCCGTGAAATTGATGTTTCCTTTTCCTCGGTTGAAGAGGTCAATATAATAGGTTTGGTCAAGCAATGCGTCAAATAGAGGCAATGCCAGTTTGTCCGTATAGTCGGTAGCCTCGCAGCCTTCCGGGCAAATGCCTAAAGATGGGGTGTCTTGCAGGGTGACTTGTTGTGAGGAAGGAAGCAGTGCTTGTTTGGGCATGGACCATTGTGTGTAACCGATGTGTATGTCCGACATCATGTTTTTCCATTTGCCGTTTGCCAGTGTATCATTGTAATAACATGTCAGCCGTTTGTCTTTTTCGAACAATTCTTCAGCTTGCTTCGCATACAGGTTGGCCAAAGGTCTGCCCTGCTTTGCATAAAGATGGTTGCGTGTAGTGGCAGTGTAGATGTTAGCTATTCCGGCAGAAGCTACGGTGGGATAATACACCAGTTGGAAATAAGCATCTTGCCAGTCGGCAGGGAGAAGACGGGAGTATCTGGATGGCAACGCGTAACGGTTTGCTTTGCTATGACGTTACACGTAACCAGTATTCGGTGATGATGACCGGGCAAGGCCTTTTAGATGATGTGATTTGTGGACTGGTGAAAGACGGTCACGGCGATTTGTGGTGCAGTACGATGCGGGGAATTAGTCGCATTGATGGACATACGAAGGAGGTTGTCAATTATTATGCGGGAGATGATTGGCAAGGAAACGTATAGCTGGAAGGACGTTATACACAGGCTACAGATGGAAGCATTTATTTCGGGAGTGGGAAAGGAATTGTTTGTTTTCATCCGGATAGTATCCGAAAAGTGCGGATGGAACGTACGCCGGTCATTACCGGGATGCAGGTCAATGGCCGGTTGGTAAATCGGCAGACCCTTTCAGGCAAGCATCCGGTTGTCAGTGAAGATTTGGTGAGGGCTACAGGTGTTCACCTTTCTTATTCTGACAACTCGTTTGCTTTTTGGGTTTCGATGATGGATTACCGGAATGCGGAAAGTATCTTTTATGAATATCGGTTGGAAGAATTCGGTGATACCTGGAGCCGGACGTTGCCGGGTGAGAGTCGTATACAGTATCATCACTTGCCTCCAGGTGACTATACTTTGTTGTTACGGGCGTGCGAAAATGGTTTTTGTTCGCCTGTCAGGGCGATGAAGGTGCATATAGCTCCCCCTTGGTATTTTAGTCCGTTTGCCCGGATACTCTATACCTTATTTATAATAGGTGCATGTTGTTTGTGGTATATTGCCGTGCAGCGCAAACGCCGCGAGGAAGTGGGAGAAATGAAGCTGCGCTTTTTTATCAACATTGCCCATGAGATACGTTCTCCGCTCACATTGATTGTTTCTCCGGTAGAAGATTTGCTGAAAAAAGCCAGTGATGCTGAAATGCATAAATCATTGCTGCTTATCCGTTACAATGCCAATCGCATATTGGGGCTGCTGAATCAGTTACTCGATGTACGGCGGATAGACAAAGGGCAGATGCGGTTGCATTTTGCGGAGATTGACATACGGCATTTTGTGAATGAGCTGTTGGATGCTTTTTCAGGGCAGGCACGCCAGCAGGGCATTACCCTGCAAGTGGAGTTTGCAGATGATTTGCCCTTGGTATGGGTAGACCCGGACAATTTCGACAAAGTGCTGGTGAACCTTTTGATGAATGCATTGAAATATACTCCGCAGCAAGGAACCGTCTGTGTCAGTGTGAAGACGGGCAGTGCTCCGGATGCGGCAGGACCTTTGCGCGATTATTTGGAGATAGCAGTAGAGGATACAGGTAAAGGCTTGAATGAAAGAGAACTGAAGAAGATATTCGAACGCTTTTATCAAAGCGAATCCGGCCGTGTATCTGCCCGGCAAGGGTTCGGCATTGGGCTGAATTTATGTCAAGCATTGGTAAAGCTTCATTATGGTGTCATTTTTGCAGAAAACAGGAAAGATGTGCAGGGAAGCAGGTTTGTGGTGCGTTTACCTTTGGGAAACAAGCATCTGAAAAAAGAAGAAATGGCAGATGGAAAGCCGGAAGAACATCTTTCCTTACATGGACGTGTGGAGGAACCTGCCTATTTCCCCGTCTAGGAGAAAGGAAAGCGGAATCCGACACATTACCGTGTGCTTGTGATAGACGATGATGAGGCTTTGCGGAATTTCTTGCAGGAAAGCCTGTCGGTTCATTACCGGGTAGATGTGGCTGCCGACGGCATGGAAGGATGGCAGAAAGCACTTGCCACGTTGCCCGATGTGGTCGTGTCGGATGTGATGATGCCGGAAATGGACGGATTTCAGTTGCTGAAGGAACTGAAGAAGAATCCCAACACCAACCACATTCCGGTTGTGCTGTTGACTTCGAAAACCGAATTGGCCAGCCGTATGGAAGGTCTGGAACAAGGAGCGGACGGATATCTGAACAAACCGTTCAGTCAGGATGAACTGGATGTGCTCATTGCCAACCTGATAAGCAATCGTCTCCGCCTGAAAGGGAAATATTCCGGTAGCCAGGAGCAGGAAGGGAAGGTGAAACCGCTCAAGGTGAAAAATACGGACGAGATATTGATGGAACGTGTAATGACAGTCATTGACCAGAATTTGGGTAATCCCATGCTGAGTGTGGAATTGTTAGCAAAGGAAGTCGGTATGAGCCGTACCCAATTGCACCGCCGGATGAAAGACATAACTGGTCTTGCGGTAAGCGATTTTATCCGTAATATCCGTTTGCGTCAGGCTGCACGGCTTTTGAAGGAAAAGCGGCTTATGATTACGCAAGTGGCTTATGCTGTAGGATTTTCCAGTCAGACCCATTTCTCGACGATGTTCAGAAGACAATATGGGATGACTCCGACGGAGTACGCAGAAACAGGAGAAAAAGCATCCGAAGACACGGAGGTTACCGGAACTGGTACGAAACATCCGGATGAAGCCTGAACATACTCATGCTGATGGAACACCGATGACGCAGAAAGGCCCGCGCCGGCACAAATTTTATATCAATGAATGTCCGATTTAGCCGACAAGAAGTTAGAGGGAGATAGAAGCCAATACTTCTGCGCTATTGGCATTAACTCCTTCTAACTCCTTTCGAGCCATTATCAGAAGCTGTTTTGAATTTCTCCAAAAAGTTTTTCTTGGCTTGATGTATCCGTTTTCGTGTGTGCTTTGGGCGATTTTTTGGTCCTTTTCGCCCCTGTTCTTCGTCAGATAGCCCGCTATCTTCCTCATCACACAAGCGAAAATGCCTCAAAAACTCATCCCAAATCATCGCACGATAAATTCAAAACAGCTTCTCAGTTATCCATTATCAGGCGGTAACGCTTTCCGGGTTTCGTATCGATGTCGTATTCGTATACTTTGCGGAGGGCAGGTTTGGCAGGAGTGCCTAATTCAGGTGATACCTGCGGTGTTTTGATGGCTGCGGGAGCATACAACGGGTTCGGGCATTCACCTTGGGCTTCGTGTAAGCCTTTGCCTTTCAGCGGCACATACGAACGGACACGCAATGTGCCGCCCAGTTTCGACAGAATGACCGCTTCACGCAATTTGCTTTTGTCCCACTTCATCGTTACTTCGAAGCCGCCGCGGGCAACCAGGCCTTTCACTTCACCTTTGCTCCATACATCGGGCAATGCCGGAAGCAGATGTACCGCTCCGTCGTGGCTTTGCAACAACATTTCGGCAATGCCTGCTGTTGCGCCGAAGTTTCCGTCTATCTGGAAAGGCGGATGCGCGTCGAACAGGTTGGGATACGTGCGCCCTTCGGGATATTGGCTTGCTTCGGCATCGCTCGGCAAGAGCTGCAGCATATTGCTAATCAGACGGAATGCATGATTGCCGTCAAGCATCCGCGCCCAAAAATTGATTTTCCAGCCGATGCTCCAGCCTGTAGCCTTGTCGCCCCGTTGCTCTAACGTGGTATGTGCAGCCTGGAACAGTTCGGGGTGGCTGTAGGGCGATACCTGGTTGCTGGGATGCAGTCCGTAGAGGTGCGAAATGTGCCGGTGCTCGTCTTTCGGATTGTCTGCATCTTCTGTCCACTCTTGCAGTTGGCCGTGTTTGCCTATCCGCATCGGTGGCAAGCGGTCAATCGTCTGCCGCAACGTGTCTTGGAAACTTGTCTCGTCGCCTACAGCCAAGGAAGCGCGTAGTGCGTTCGAAAGCACATCGAATGCCAACTGGTTATCCATTGTGCATCCTGCTGTTACCGGACCGTGTTCGGGTGACACTGAAGGGGCAATGACCCATTCGCGGGTATTCGGGTTTTCGGCAAGGAAATCCAGACAGAACAATGCCGCGCCTTTCAATATCGGATAATATTCCCGCAAAAACGTCAGGTCGCCCGTAAACAAGTAATGTTGCCACAAATGCTGGCTTAGCCAGAATCCGCCACTGGGCCACATACCTGCAGCGGCGAAGTCTACCGGACCTGCAATGCGCCACAAGTCGGTATTATGATGTGCCACCCATCCCCGGCAGTCATACATTTCGCGTGCTGTTTTCGCTCCCGTTTCCGACAAGTCTTTCAGCATGGCGAACAGCGGTTGGTGCATTTCGCTTAGATTAGTAGTCTCGGCAGGCCAATAGTTCATTTCCGTATTGATGTTAATGGTGTACTTGCTGTCCCACGGTGCGTTTACGCTGCGGTTCCAAATGCCTTGCAGGTTGGCAGGTTGCCCGTCGGGTTGTGAAGACGAAATCAGCAGGTAGCGTCCGTACTGGAAAAGCAGTACAGGTAAAGTCTGGTCCTTGCCTTGGTTGAAATCGCGGATACGTATATCGGTTTCCTTCCGGGAAACTTCGTCTGTCTGTTCGCCAATCGTCAGCTGTACCCGGTTGAACAGGCTTTGGTAGTAAGCGGTGTGGGTAGCCAGTGCTTTTTCATAGGGCACTTTCACAGCTTGGGCTAAGCGGTTTTCTGCACGTGTCGCCGCATCGCCGCTTACATCGTGATAGTTCACGTAATTGGTAGCCGCAGCGATATAAATCACCGCTTCATCCGCATCTGCCACTTCCAAAGTTTTATCTGAAGAATTTACGGTGCCGTTGGTAATCACTTGCACCCTGCATTCGGCACGCAGGGCTGCCTTTACTCCTTCCTGGTCTTTGCCGTAACAAACCACCGACAGCTTATTGCCTTCGGCTTTCACTTCATGCTGTAACGGGTTCTCGTAAGCAAGCCGGAAAGCCAAAGCGCCTTTCCGGTCTGCCTGCACACGCATCACAATGACGCTATCGGTAAACGAAGCGAAAGCCGTTCGGGTATAAGTCACTCCGTCCACTTCATAACGGGTAGTGGCTGTGGCGTTGGCGATGTTCAAGTCGCGGTAATAGTTTGTCGCGTCCTTGTGTCCGGTAAAATCAAGGAAAAGGCTTCCCAAGGTGAGATAACTCATGCCGTTCTTTCCCGAAAAGAAATTGGCATCGCACAACCGTTGTGCTTCCCAAGTCTTTCCTTCGAATATCAGTTGGCGCACCGTAGGGAGCACGTAACGGGCAAGGGAATTGTTATTATCGTGTGGTCCTCCTGCCCAAAACGTTTCTTCGTTCAGTTGCAGTTCTTCCCGTTCCGTACCGCCATATACCATCGCTCCCATCCGTGAGTTTCCGATAGGCAGGGCATCCGTCCATTCCGTAGCCGGACGGCTGTACCACAATTTCAAGTCTTCGGCATAGCCGGCTATTGCCGTCAGTCCCGAAAATACAATTGCTAAAATCAATTTCCGTGTTTTCATGTTTCATGTTTTATTGGTTGAACACAGCGGCTGTTAACTGTTATCACTTTGTTCAGGAGTTATACTTCACGCGGCATTAATTTGTGCATGGTATAACTCCTGACTGACATTAATTCATTATCACAGTATATGTTTTCACAACACCTCTGTAGTCGAACTTCACGATGGCCTTGCCGTCTTTGGTTTCCGGTTGGGTGATTTCAATCTTTACATCCGGATTGTTCGAAGCTGCCGTGATTTGAGGTACGCTTTCTGTTGCTTCCGGAAGCGTATAAGTCGCTTCGTATTGGTCGTATCCCGTATAACCGTTGGCATTGGTAGAACGGACGGGAACGGTAGGCAACTCTACTTCCTTGCCATTGACCTGGATGCTGACAGCCGGTGCAGCAGGATAAACCAAAGTCTTTTCATCGGCACTGAATCCCAGTCCCTGCAATACACATACCTGTCCTTCAGCATCGCTTTCCGCTACCAGGTAGATGGCATGTTTCTTGTCGAGTGTTTTTACGGCATCAGTCACGTCCAGTGTGAATTTGGTCACTTCGCTTTGGCTCGAACCTGCCGGAACGGTGATTTCACCTATTTTCTTGCCTTTCCACACGTCATTGTCCCATGGACCGTCCAGCCATACGCTTACTTTGAAGGCTGATGAGGTTGTAGCGGTCAGGAAAAGGTTGAAATAAGTCTTGTCATACTCTTTGGAACCGGCAAAAGGCTTCAGGCCTTTTTGAGCTTGGTACAGTCCGCCGAAGCCGAAATATTTGTAACCGATGATGTCACCACCGTTTACGTTGATAGGCATATCGTTGCTCCAGATGTCCCATGCATCCTGTTGGCTGCCTACATTCGACAAGTAGCATGCGTAGCCGGCAGAATAATATTTGTAGGGGTCCATTCCGAATATCTGGAAGCCTTCCGAGGTAACTTCGGCACCGGTATAGGTATCTCCGTTACTTGCCTGCGCCTGCCAGATACTGTCGGGGGCATACGGGTCGTAGCCATGAATGGTTACTTTGCCTCCTTCTGCCACGGGTTTTTCATCCCATTGGATGGTGACAGGTGCCACCATCGCCTGGCGTGCAAACCCGAATCCGCGAGGAGGACGGTGATAGAATACATACCATTGTCCGTTGATTTCCTGCAGACTGCCGTGCGTGTTGTGTGCGGCATTGGTGGTCTGCAGCTTGCTGCCATCTTCGTTAAGTACCACACCACGCGAGTCTACCAATACACCTCCGCTGCGCCAAGGACCTAACGGAGTATCGCCGAAGGCATAACGCAGGGTCGAGTTAGTGCTTCCCAATCCGTAGTCGGGACCGGAATAGCCCGAGAAAATCATCACATACTTGTTACCTACTTGTCGGATAGATGATGCTTCGAAGAAGTTGAAATCTTCCGGTTTCTGTTCTTTGTAGAGTGCCGGATATTTTGTTCCCTTCGGGTCGCGTATCTCGCCATATCTTAAGCTGGCAGGGATGAAATAAGGGATGATTTCGGTACCTGGCCGTACAGAATACATGGTATGCTGGTCCAATTGGGCAGCCAGTGAACGCTGGAAGCCCCAGAAGCCGTAAGCACGGAAACCTATTTCATAATCCGGGTCTTTCGGGTCGGTAATGTTTTCGATGAAAATAGACGGGTCAAAGCCCAAAATGCTGCCCGGTACTGTGCGTGTGCCGTCTTCATTCAGGTTGACAGGAGTAAACGGACCGTCAGGCCGGTCACCTTTGCATACCATTGCCTCGCGGTTGGCACCTCGGCTGTGCGGATAGAGATAGTAAACTTTCTTACCGTCTTTTTGTTTGATTTCTACAAGGTCGGGTGCATACATCACGTCCCATTGGCCTTCCGTTTCGTAAGTGAATATCGGGCCTTCATCACGCCAGTCGGTCAAGTCTTCCACAGGTGCCGACCACATGCGGATGTCTGCACCGCAATAACTGTCCAGTCGCAGGTCATGCGAGCCAATGATGTAAGCACGAAGTTTTCCCGGGTTGTCCGGATCTTCAAATACACGGGGTTCTCCGTCGGGCAAGTGTTCCCATAAGGGCAGGTAAGGATTACCCGTACCCATCAGTCGTGGGTCTAGGCTTGGTTGTTGCTGGCTCCCGCAAGAAGTGGCAAGAGTCAGTCCGAAAGCAAATGCCAAGGCAGCTTTCATGGGATAAGATTTACGTACATTCATGATGATTCAAAATATTTGTTCTTTTCAATGTTAAAGTTTTATCCGTACCGAGACAATGCTTTCTCCGGATATGGACAAAGATACGAATTCTCCTGTTACGTTGACATCAATGGTTTCCATATTTTTTGTCTCGCTGGTTTCTACCGCAGTAGCTTGACTGATACCGTCCATCGGGATTTGTATGCTCAGTGTGCGGTCCGATTGGTTCAGGAGGACAAGAGTTATTTCGTTGCCTGTCTCGTTGATGTATGCGGTGGCATCGATGTTCTCGCTTCCCGAAGTCACGGCGATACGGGTTGTGTTCGTTGCATACTGTGCGTAGTGAGCCAGGATGTATCCGTTCTTGGCGATTTCACCCTCGGCTACCGGACTGCGCGGGTCGTTGTCACCTATCATGCCATAGAAACGTTTCAGGTACCAGTATAAGTAGGCACTGCAATAGCCGTCCATGCACATATGGATTTCTTTTGCCAGATGCGAGAAGTTGTAGTCCCAGTTAAGGAATTGCCACATCGACGGGTCTTCTTCTTTCTCTCCGTCGTTGAAAAGATGTTCGGTCATCCACCAGGTTTTGCCTCCCAGACGCGGATAAAGTCCGCATACATAGTCGTGGCGGTCTTTCACGTAATCGCTGCTTAAGTCGATGAATCCTTGGTAGAGGTGTCCGGCCACGATGTCGGTTTGCGCGAAGGCTTCGGCGTCGTTCAGCACGGCGTCGGTATATTCGGGCTGGTAGCCGCAGGCTTCGGGCGACATCAGCTTCACACCGGTTTCGCGGATGCGTGCGCCTTCCTGCTTCAGGAAGTTCACCACTTCTTGCGGTGTCCAGGCAGTAAAGTCCATATCGGGTTCGTTCTGTACCGAGACGGCATAGATGTCCACGCCGTTTTGTTTCATGAAATTGATATACTTGATAAGATGGTCGGCGTATGCCGTGTAATGTTCCGGCTTCAGATGATCTTTATCGTCCACTTTGTCTGCCCATTTCGCCGGAATGTTCCACGGACAGGCAAATACGGTGGCACCGTGGCTTTGTGCGATTTTAGCACCATCCACGTCATCTGCCCAACGGGTTTCATCGGCATAAATCATCAGGCGCAGGATGGAGTATCCCAGTCCGTCCGGACTATACATCTTGTTCATTTCATCGGCTGTAATAGTGGGAGTGCCCCAGATGCTGACTGCATACATGCCGCCGAAACCTGCTACCGGCTGGTATTTGACCGCCGGGTCTACGGTCAGTGCAATACCGCCCGCACCTTCTTGGGTGATGGTCAGCTCGGTGGTTGTCCCGTTGCGGTCGGTCAGGCGGATAACCTGTGTACGGGTGTCCATCGAAGTGTTGGCATTACAGGTCAGGGTTACTTTGGTAAATTGGTGCTCACCGTTGTTGTCACCGCCCGATGTGGGGGTTACATTGGTCACGATATTGCCTTTTCCCAAA
Source organism: Bacteroides sp. An19 (assembly GCF_002160215.1). Lineage (NCBI taxonomy): Bacteria > Pseudomonadati > Bacteroidota > Bacteroidia > Bacteroidales > Bacteroidaceae > Bacteroides > Bacteroides sp. An19. The sequence goes on from NZ_NFKD01000012.1 coordinate 33,035, forward strand.
GTGATTTCCCAGGTTGATTGTTGCCAGTCGATGATGGCTTCGGCAGTGCCCTCGGTTGAGGTTACTGTCATGGCGTTGCGTACGAAACGGGCATACGAGTCGCCCCACAAGCTTTTGTTCACGGTGTCATCGTCCGAGCAAGCCCAGAAAAGTGTGCTTGCCAGAAACAGGAATAGAAAAGATTTCAGTTGTTTCATGGTGTTTTTTTATTTACGTTTTTCGATTTTATGCATGTTGACTATTGATTGTTCTTCTGTGTCCGGTTAATCAATCTTGTGCTTTTACTTCTCTACGTTTCAACAGTCTGCTAACTGCGTTTCTTGTAAGATTAATAATCTTCATGCTGTAAGATTAATAATCTTCACGGCGTAAGATTAATAATCTTCACGCGGATGCAGTATTTGCCAATAAACTTGTAGGGGCAGGGTTTGCCTGCCCGAAAACATCCACGTGGACGCATACGGGCGGGTTAACCCCGCCCCTACATTGGCTAATTGCGCACATCATATTAATTTGTATGTGTCGCCTGGTAGAGACGATGTGCATAGAAAGGATTAATGAATGTCCGCATGCTGTAGGGGCGTATCGCATACGCCCCGAATACATTCGCGTGGATAAGTGGACGCATTCGGGCGTATGCGATACGCCCCTACATGGGATGTTTGCGAATATTCAATAAAGGATTTGTCATCCGCTTCGAATGCAGATTGTATTCAAAACCGGATTACAAATCCTTTAGGATGGTATTCCAAGCCTCCCCTTAGGGGGGAGGTTTGGAGGGGCTGTTTTTTTACTTCAGTCCGTTCACAACACCTTCATAGAACAAGTTGCGGTTCCAGCCGGAAGTCCATGGGCAGAGTTTGTTTGCCGATGACGATTCGTTCATACCCGAGAGCGAGATACCATACTGGTTGGCTGCATCAATGATGCGGCGGTATTCCTGCATGATGAACGACAAATACTTGCCGGCATTTATCCGGTCGTCGGTAGAAACCTGGCCTGCCTGAATCAGTGTACCATCGGTATTCTCTACGCAGACACTCAGGTCTGAAATGCGTACCGGCTTGTCTGCTTCTTTCAGTCGGGTGAAGAGGGCGGTAATCTTGCTTTCATTGCTTGCCTGAATAGTTGCGTCTTTCGAGTAAACCGTGTGCAACAGGATGTTGTAGCCGTCGATGACGGTTTCGCCGTCTTCTTCATACGAGTTCACCAACGTTGTCAACTGGTCTGCCTTCGATGCCATGTCATCCGTTTGTTCGAAGGTCTGGCTTACGAAGAGTTGTACCGGAACTGCTGCCGTGTCGCGTGCCATGGCTACAGCCGTGCGGGCGAATTCCACATCGCCGCCCAAGTATTCACCGAAGTTGAATGTATTGGCATCTTGTGTCTGGCTGAGCGGTTCGCCGATGATGTTCCACATCGTTACGGCTTCGCCTCCGGCATCCATCATGCCACCAATCCATGCGTTCATATCGGCTGTCAGGATGTCTGCTTTTTCTTCGGGTGTCTTTTCGATGATGGTGTCGTCCATCTTCCAGTATAGGGTGATGTTGTCGATGTAACCATGCCAAGCACCCGAACCGGCACCGATTGCCAGTGTGATTTCAGTCAGTCCTTTCAACTCTTCCGGTATCATGACCGAACCGTTCCCGTTCTCAGTACCGAAGGGGATATAAACGGTGCCGCGTCCCCAGGCGTTGTCGGGACATCCGAAATTGCCCGGACCTTTGCCCGAGTTCATTTCCACACCGTTGATGATGACTCTTACACCGTCACCCCAGATGCCTTGGCTGTTGATAATGTACATATCCAGTGCGATGGCTGTATAGTCGCCTAGGGTTCTGCCCGGTTGCAGCTGGAGTGTGAAGGTGGGGTAGGAGTGGCTGGAAGGGTCGCTTTCCGTGCCTACATGGAGCACCTTGCCGCTTTCGCCTGCCGGGTCGTTTTCTACAACCGACGAGCTGTTGCCGGTCATCGGGTAGGTCTTGCCCAGTTCGTCGCCTTCAAAGTCGATGACGGTGGTGCCTGTACCTGCCACTTCGTAGTTCATGTAGATATTGTCCAGGTAGTAGTAGGCTTCACCTGAAGCAGTACCTACCTGCAGTTCGAATTCGGTCAGTTCAGCTAAGCTGGCGGGCAATACGAATCCTGGAGCAGTAGCGTCTTTCATCTTGATGACGGCACCGCGGTTCCATTGGTTTGGATTGCAACCTATTGTCGCCGCATTCATACCCACGTTGAACTCTTGTCCATTGATGTAGACTTTCATGCCGGCACCGTAAATGCCGTGGCTGTCTACCACTCGCATGTCAAATTCCAGGCTTACATAGTCGCCCAGCTTGCGTCCTTCGGGCAGTTTTACATTCAGTTTGGCAAATGAATAACTTGCAAATTCGTCCGCCCTGCCTACGCACAACACCTTCTTGTTCGGGTCATCCGGGTCGGTAGTTACTTCAGCACTACTGTTTCCGCTCATGGGATAAGCTGTACCTATTTCGTCCGCTTCGAAGTTGAAGAGCACGGTGCGTCCCTTCTCCGGTTCGTAAGGGATGATGGTCGGCTCGAACTGTTCGGCATAGTAGGAAGCACGTTGTCCTTGGTAGGAGGCAAGCGTTCCGCCGTATGCCGTTACGTCTGTTCCTGCAAGTGCATCCGCCAGTGTCGACATGCCGCCGAAGTCGTATGCGCCTTGGTCATTGACAGAGGTAGCAGGCATATAGGTTGTGCTGCCCACGTCTATTCCGTCGAAATTGTTGATAATGGTGCTGTAAGCCACTTCGTGTGCGGTGAAATCGCTTGGATTCAGGTTCGCCGTCAGTTTGAAAGGCGAATTGGCATCCCGGCTGATGTATGACTTCAGCACATCGAAAGTAGCCAGGTACTCGCTGCCTGCCACCTCTTCGGGTTTTTCTACCTGCAGGTTGCATTCGTACTCGTCTACGCAAGCGGTAAACAGAGCCGTCGCTACAGCGAGACCGATTAACTTATGATTGATGTATTTCATGTTCTTTTTGTTTAAATGTTAAACCTGTAGTTTTATCGTACTTCGGCATTAAAAGCCTTTCCGCCTTGTACACCGCGGGTACGGAGCACCAATGTATCTTTCGTGGCATATTGCATGCCCAAATTATGAAAGTCCACTTGATAGTCCAAGTAGAGGGCATCCCGGTCTTTACCTCCCAAGCTATTCTTTTCACCGTCTTTTATGAATTTGCCGGTTCCGCTTACTGTAATGCCATCGGTTATACTAGACAGGGTGCAATTGCCGTCTTCGCCAAAAGCAAGAGCAATGTTGTAGCTGACGTTATTTCCATTCGTGTCTTGAGTGGTCAATGCCAGGGTGGAACGGCTCAGGCTATTGGTAGTTAAATACACCACTTCATCGTCTTCGATATATTGTTCATGACGTATATTCGAAGTTGTTGCACCATTTGCCGTCATTTGATCAATGCCTCGACGTAAGTATTCACCGTGCCATTCGTTGACATATTTGATGGCATAGATAACGTAATTCTTGGGTTGCGTTGTCCAATGGTTAGAATTGGTCAGTACCGGATTCTCTACTCCTGCTGTACCTTGCAGGATAGAGTCTGCCCCTTCTACATGCAACATCCGTAAGGGGATGGCGTAATAGTTTTCAATAGCATGTTCGTCGGCAAAGAATGCATCGGTCAATTGAACTTCCACTCCTCCGCCTATTTGACCTTCTGGGATATGAATCTGATTGGATGCCAACGTATAATACTCAGCCGGCATAGGAACTACCGGACGATTTTCCTCTATGAAGTAGAGGTTGTCACACAATGACTCGTCTACTTCGAAGTCGATGGTCACGTTTGTCGGATTGTTGTATCCTCCTCCCCATGCTGCCTTGATAGACACTTTATGCTCGTTGTCTATAGCGTTATCTGTAAATTCGTCTTCGCCCAACACCAGTGTACGCTCGGCAAACTGGTTGGCGAAGTACACGGTGCTGTAATCAAAGTTTTCGAATTCATTCGTTCCGCTTTCGCAAGAGGTTGCGATACCTCCAACAAGCAGCGAAGCCATTCCTACGTATAATAGATTCTTCTTTTTCATGTCGGTCATCTTTCTTTTTTATCATTAATGTTTACTCCCATCCTCTGTTCTGTTCCAGGTTGCTATATTTCAATATTTCTGAGTTCGGGATGGGGCTAAAATACATATAGTCCTGATATGAACGTTCTTCCACTAAAAAGTGTTGGTAAGTGTTGCCATTTTGCTGTAAACCGTAAACAGGTTCATTCAAATCCAATTTCCAACGGCGCACGTCCCAAAAGCGGGAACCTTCGAAACAAAGTTCCAAACGGCGTTCGTTACGAATCAGTTCACGCATCTGCTCCTGACTGCCTGCACAAGCTTCCAAGTAAGGGTCATCTGTACCGCCTACCCCTGCACGCTGGCGGATAGCTTTGATTACATCGTAAGCAGAATATCCGTGACTGCCTGTACCTTTCGGTCCCCAAGCTTCATTAGCCGCTTCAGCGTAATCCAAATACATTTCCGTGTATCGGATACGTGGCGTGTAATGTGGCTGGTTGGTAGAAGCAGCTGGGTCAAGATTTACGTCCCAACGCATGCGCTTCTTCATATAGTAACCGGTGCGGGTAGAACGGTTTTCTGTTACATTGATACCGTCCGTATTGCCATCGGTGATATTGATGGTAACACTTTTCTCACTGATGCTGCTTCCGTTGTAGATGATATACTTGTCTAAACGAGGGTCACGGTTGGCATACGGATTGTTGGCGTCGTAACCGCTGCGGGCATCGTCTACCGGATAGCCGTTTGCCATTGGAAAGGCATCCACTAAATTCTGTGATGGGTTCATATATCCTGTTCCATATAAGCTTGGTGGAAAATTCTGAGTTTCTTGTGTATTGCTTCCTCCATCTTTATTGGTTCTCCAAAGTATTTCAGCAGGATTAACTCCATCGCCGATGGCGTTGGTAATCGTAGGTGAATAATATTCGATACCGTCCGAAGCCAGTCCACTTATGCCACCTTTGTAATCAATCACTTCTGCTGCAGCATTTGCCGCATCCTCCCATGTTGTGTTATTGGCTGCGTCTTGATACAAGGGGCTTGCAGCTAGAATTAACATACGGGCACGGAAAGCACGGGCAACCAATCCATTAAATAGTCCACGTGCTTTGCTTCCCATTACATTATTATAATTACTTACATCAGTTGCAATGTCTTGGAATTGTGCTGGGATAGCTGATACGTCTTCATATTCCAACGGTAACAATTCTTCTGCCCGCTGCAAATCGCTATTGATTTGCTCTACACATACCTGAAAAGAAGCACGTGGTTGGTTGAAATCGGCATCGGATACTTGGTAAGTCAGGAACAGGGGCACACCTAACAGTTCACCACTTGTTCCAAAACCGGCATGGGCACGCATCAGGTAGTAGTAGAACATACCGCGCAATCCGTAAGCTTCACCTTCCAGGCGACGGGCGAAGAGGGCATTTTGTTCTTCATTCGTCGACCAAGTTACGTTAGGTGCGTGAAGCAAATACAAATGAATGTACTGAATGGCATTGTAAGCATTGGTCCATTGGCTCAAGGGATTGTATGAGGTATTGGTCCAGGCACCCGTTGCCATTTGCAGGAATTGATTGGTCGGCTGGTTGGTTACCGCATCATCGGTAGCATATTCACTATTGTCGTAACAATCTGGAACTTGACTATATACCGTATGCAAGATTCCACGCATATATTCCTGGTCTTCATACATCTGCTCCGGATTTTGGTGATTCTCAATGGCCGGTTCAAACAGGTCATCGCAAGCAGACAGGGTCAGTGCAGTTGCTATGAATAATATGAGTTTCTTTTTCATGTCTTCTCTGTTAATAATTAATAGTTGATAATTAATAATTCATGCAATATTCTCATTATTAATTATTCATTAAAACGAAGCTTTGAAGCCTACGTAATAAGCACGGCAGTTAGGAACACCCGTACTCAGTTCCAGATGTTCGCGTTCTTTCGAAATGGTCAGCAGGCTGGTACCTCCACAATATACGCTCAACCCTTTCACAAAGGGCAACTTCTTGAACGGCTCTTTGGCAAAGTCGTAAGTCAGCTGAACCTGGTTCAGGTTGAAGTAGTTGCGTTTGTACATCCAGAAGGTTGAGTTCTGATAGTTGTTTGTACCGTCTCCCGTGGTCAGGCGCGGATAAGTGGCAACATCTTTGGTTTCTTCCGTCCAGCGTCCCCATACCACTTCGGAGAACTTGCTGGTACCACGGTTCCAGTAGTAAGCACTGCTCTTCATATCCACCGAGCCGGTCTGTCCCGCACCCATGGCGAAGAGCGACCAGTTCTTGTACTTCAAGGTTAGGTTCAGACCGAAAGAGAAAGGAGCGGCAGCCCAACCGTTTTTGCCCAATTCTACCTGGTCTTTGCTGTCGATGACGTTATCGCCGTTGATGTCCTTGTATTTCAAGTCACCCGGACGTACCGTACCACCGAAAGTTTGGGTAGCGTGGTTGTCAATATCCGCCTGGTCGTTGAAGAAACCTTCGCAGATGTAACCGTAGTACACATCCAGCGGTCTGCCTGCACGGTATTGGTAATCTTCTTCGTACACTTCGTCACGCACCATGGCAGTAGATGTAAATACCATGCCGCTGAAACCCAATCCTACTTCGAAGTCACCGAATTTCTTGTTGGCTTGCAATGAGAAGTCAAACCCACTGCGGCGGTCTTCATTGTAGTTAATCCAGGGCAAGAATGAATTGTTAGTACCTACGTTGTACCACGAAGGATAAAGGGTAGAAGCTCCTTGCGTTAGCAAGCCTTTAGTATCATTGCGGAAATAATTAGCATTGATATGTAATAACTTATCAAACAAGGTGGCATCTAAACCTACGCGGAATTCTTCGCGGGTAATGAAATCTAAATCAGGATTGTTTCCAAGAATGGAAGTCGGAACCCAACCGCCTGCAGTACCATCGTGCCATTGTACATAGTGTCCTCCTCTTTCGCCGTCTTTGGTGAATGAACCTTGATACATATAATAGCTTTCAATATCCAAATCTTGGTGGAGTTTGGCATACGAAGCGGTAATCATCAGGTCATCAATCCAGTCTACGTTGTCGGCAAGGAAGTTTTCCTTGCTCAATCGCCAGCCTAAAGTAACCGAAGGTGAGAAAGCATTGCGGTTCCCTTCCGGCAGTTTTGCCGAGTGGATAACGGCACCGCTGAAGTCTACGTAGTACTTGTGGTCGTAGTTGTAGGCGGCACGCAAGCCTAAGTTGACGTTACTGGTGCGGTGGTAATCGCTACTTTCATGACTTTCATCGGCAGAACTTTGGGTCTGGTAACCCCAACCCAACAAGGTAGCCGACACGTTGTGGTACTTGGCAAAGGTGTTGTTGTAATCGAACTGTGCACTGAACTGCATGGTCTGGTCGTACATGGATTTGCCTACGTATTCGTTAGGGTCTTTTTTATCGATGTTGTGCTGCGTCAGGGCAACAATCATGTCCTTGCCGTTCACTTGTGCCCAGGTCGGTTCGTATACCGCATAAGTGGCATTAAAGGCTTCTGAATAATATGAGGTATAGTCCACACTGTAAGCGGTCTTGAACGACAAGCCTTTCAGGATGGAACTTAAGTCTGCCTGCAAAGCCACATCGAACATAAACATACGTGCCTTTTCCTTCACGTAGCCGGCTGCCAACAAGTTAGCGAACGGGTTGGTCTGGTCGGTGGAGGTACCGCCCAAGAGGTATTTGCCGTCTATCAGGTGGTCGCTGTTTGCAATGTAGCTTTGGATGCTTTCCGAGTTGGGGTCCATCATGTCGATGGGCAATAGGGGTGAGAACCAGTTGGGGCGCAGGGTTCCTGCCGTAGTCCAGAAACTGTTTTCGTTAGTACCTCTACCCCGGTATTGATTGGTGTAGACCACAGCTGCGTTGGTGGTGGCTTTCAACCACGATGCCAATTGCATGTCTACGTTACCACGTACGTTAAAACGCAAATCGTAGTTGTTCTTGGCTTCGCCGTATTTCACCAGATCGTTGTTGTAGTCCATGCCGAAGTTCAGGTAATAGTGCGTACGTTCGTTACCACCCGAGATTTCACCGGTTACGTCCACGTTGTTGTACGCCTTCCGGATATAGTCTGAACTGTAAAAGTCGATGTCCGGATACCGGTAGGGGTTGGTTCCCATGGCGGTGTGGTAGATGGTTGAAGCATCGTAACGTTCGGCGATACCATCGTTGCGGCAGGCTTCGTTGTACAGGGTCATGTAGCAGTCGGCATCCAGATACTTGGGCAGCGACTTGGGTACAAATACGTTGGTATTGGCACGCACGTCAATCTGCATCGGTCCTTCTTTGCCTCGTTTGGTGGTAATCAGAATCACCCCTTTCGAAGCACGGCTACCGTAAAGTACTACGGCGGCGGCATCCTTCATGATGGAGATGCTTTCCACTTCCGAAGCGCGGATGTTGCTGGCGTCGCGGGGTACACCGTCTACCAGCACCAAGGCTTCCTGTCCCCAAATGTTGCCGGTATAGCCCCCGATGTAACTGTCCAAGCCTATCAGGCTGTTCGAGCTGTTTACTTTCTTCAGCAGTTCGGATGTGTTCAGGGTAGCGACGGCTTGTGTCACGTCTTCCCGCTTCATTGTTCCGAAAGCCACGTTTACCAGGCTGTCGGCAGTTTCTTCCTGTGCCTGCAAACCCGTAGCCGGGAAGAGGGCGAGAGCCGAAACCGCATAGCCTATATATAGATACTTTCTTTTCATTGTTTGTGTGTTTTAGTTTATTCGTTTGTTCGTTTTTAAGTTTGTTGATATCGCTGGGATTCAAAAACTTAAAGCCTTAAAAACTTAAGAATCTAAAAATCTAAGAACTTAAAAACTTAAGAACCTAAAAACTTAAGAACTCAAGAACTTAAGAACTTAAAAACTCAAGAACTTAAATCATTACCATCCCGGATTCTGGTTAAATCCTTCATACATTTGCGTGTCATCACGAAGGAGTGGATACCAGTAATGGCGGTCGGTGTAGTTGCGTTCCAACAAGGTTACCTCGCGCAAGTTACGGATGGCATTTTCTTCCGGTGCGTCGTAGTTGTAGTTGTCGGGGTCTGCACGGTCGAATTCAATCTTGGTCTTCAATGTATACGGACGTTGGGTCAGTAACATCCAGCGGCGCAGGTCCATGAAACGGAAGCCTTCGAATGCCAGTTCTACGGCACGTTCGCGGCGTACTTCGCTCAAGAAAGTTTCGGTGCTGGTCAGGAACTGCGGCAATACATGTTCCACTCCGGCACGGTCGCGGATAACATTCAATGCTTGTTCTGCTGTCAAAGAATAGGTGCTTGCCTTGCCTTGTGGGCTACCATAACCTACGGCAGCAGCTTCGGCATACATCATATAGACATCCGCCAAACGCATTAAATTCAATACCATAATGTTGTTTTCCTTGTAACCGTCGGTGGTATTCATCAGTTGCGGACAAAGTTTCATGTTCATATAGCCGGTAAAGCAACCTTTGTTTGGGTTAACTTCTTCACTTTCCCTTCCTCCAGTGAATAATTCTACCGAACCTCCGGCACCTCCGCTGCTGCGGTATTGCACGCCATCGAACATAATCACCTTGTAGAAACGTGGGTCTCTGCCTTTCCAAGGATGGGTTGGGTCATAACCTGATTCTGCATCAGCCTGGGTAATATCCTCAGGAAGCGGATAACCGTTCTGCATACCGAAGTAATTGACATAATTGGCTGTAGGAAATACCTTGATACCAGAGGTCTCGATACTTTGCGGCCGGAAATCATTGATCATATTCCATCGCCAACGTGCATCATAATCCTGAAGATTTTCCTGGAAAATCGCTTCGTTTACGCCATTTAACTTACCTCCTGAATTATGTACCAAGAAAATGTCGTTGTATTCATCTATAGATGCTAATTGGTAACGGCCTGTCGATTCGGTCAAAGCCAAGGCTTCTCCCAAAGCTTCTGCACCGCGTTGGCACAATTCTTGGTTGTATTCACGGCTGCCACCTGAAGCCCAGTTCATCAGTGGACTGCCTGCCCACAGCAGGGTTTTACCTTTGTAGGCAAGGCACATGATTTTATTGATGCGCATGTTGTTTCTGCCTAACGTTACTTTACCCACCGTCGTATCATCCCAGTCAATGGGCAACAGTTCTTCGGCATGTTCAAAGTCTGCCACACATTTTTCGGCACATTCCTGCCAAGTTAAGCGCGGTAGAGTTGGGTTTACATCAGGTGGCAATACGGTATCAATGTAAGGCATGCCACCCCACCATTCCATAATCATGAAATGAAACCAGGCACGGAAGAAATAAAGTTGTCCTTCTATCAAATCACGTTCTTCCTGTGTAGCACCGGTCAATACGCCCAAATTGGCGATACCTTCGTTGCATTTCCGGATACCATACCATGCATTGGTCCATAAGTCGCCTTTGTCGCGACGGGTTGTTGTACCAGCAGACCCACCACTACGCGGATATCCGTAATAGGCACTCGTCCATCCCCAAAAGTCACCGTTGTCCACGTTCAATGATTGCAAGCGGGTTTCTTGCGGTTCCCAGTATTCATCTTCTCCGTAATTAAAACAGGTATGGTATTCGCTATTCGATACCACAGGGATGCAGTTATACAATTCTTCTACGAAGCCTTGGAAGTTCGTAAAGTTCTTGTAGGGGTCGGTAGCTTCATATTCTGTTTCAGGTGCTTTGTCCAGATAATCGGTACACGAGGTCGTACCCACTGTACCGGCTACGGCAAATGCAGACATCAGAACGAATTTACTGATATATTTATTCATAGTTGTTACTCCTTATTATAATTATAGGTTAATCTCGATGCCAAGGTTGAAACGGCGTACAGTGGGGTAAGCCCCGTCACTCGAACTGTATCCGGTATTCGACTCACGGTCATCGGGCATGTCGGTCCACATATACAGGTTATCGCCGTTCAGGTACAGGCGGGCAGAGTCGATGCCGGCTTTCTTCAGCCAGTTTCCTTTGAAGGTATATGAAATTTCCACATTCTTCAAGCGGATGTACGAACCGTCGTACCAATAACGGGTTCCATTAGCGGCTGTATTAACAGTTGTCCCCCAACGCGGAGTAGGAAGGGTTGCAGTGCCTCCCGGTGTCCAGTAGTCTCCTTCTACGTATGCCACGTGGGCGGTAGAACGGAAGGTCGGGAAGTTGATTTCACGGGTTACGTTATTAACTCCGTAGAACTGAGCATAGACGCTGAATCCTTTCCATTCCCAACCGGCAGATAGGCTGTAGGTGTTTTGCGGGATGGAAGAATATTGGTAAGGCGCACTATCGTTGGTATCAATGACACCATCGCCATTGAAGTCTACGATGTTGTAGTCGCCCGGCAGTTTGTTGTCATTGTCTGTAGTCCACGCGGTACTGCCGATGACATCGTCCCACGTAGCGAGGTTGCCTTGGTCAATATACGAATAGACTTGGTCGAGCGCATGACCTTCAGCCCGCTGATAAGCAGGTTTCAAGGCTGGGTCGTCACGGAACTTCACTTCGTTGACTGCATGGGTCATGTTGGCGTTCATGTAAGCGCGCATGCCGTTGGGGAAAGTTTTGTTCAGGCGCAACTCCAGTTCATAACCGTGGCTGTTTACTTTACCCAAATTGGCAGGAGGCGGTGTGGTACCGAAGTAAGAGGGTATAGAACGGTCGTTGCCATTAATCAGAATATCGGTACGGGTATCATTGAACACATCCACCGAACCGGCAATCAAGCCGCCGAAGAAGGCATAATCCAAACCGATATTGCGTTTTTCTACGGTTTCCCACGAGATATCCGGATTGCCTAATCTCGAAATCTGCCAGAAAGTATAAGGAGAAGCACTTGGGCTGACACTACCCATCATGACATTGCCCGAGTTAGTAATTTGGTCACGGTATAAGAAGCGGTTACTCATGCTAAAGCGTTGCCAAGGCTGTACGTAAGAGTCATCACCCACGCGTCCCCATGAGGCACGGATTTTCAGCATATCGAATACTTTCAGTTTCTTCATAAATTTCTCTTCGCTCAGCATCCAACCTACAGACAGCGAAGGGAAGAAATCAAACCGATAGCCGGGACCGAATTTTTCGGAACCGTTGTAAGCACCGTTGGCTTCGAAGAAATAACGCAAGTTGTAGTTATAAGTCAAACGGAACACCCAGTCTTCGCGGAAAATGGAGAATACGCTTCCTTGTGCTTCTTTCAATCGGCTGAACAAAGCCAATGCTGTCACCTCGTGCTTGCCAAAAGTACGGGCATAGTCCAGCTGAAGCTGGTAATACAATTTGCGATAAGTTGAGTTGATATCCGCGCTACCAGCTTGCGTAGTCCAGTAAATCGGATTTTCCACCTTGTCCAGACCTGTTCCTGAATCAGGGTCAAACTTATAGCTTATTTCACCGGTATCAGGGTCTACCCACATCTGCTGCGCATCGTTATACATATCACTGATACCCCGTTTGTTTTCTACGAATGTATAGTCCATGGAGAACATAGCTTTGAATTTCAGACCAGGGGTAACAAATTTCAAGTCTTGGTCTAAGATAAAGTCGGTATTGATTTTTGTGGTAGTGCGCTTTTCGCTACCGCTGGTTGCCAATATACGGGCCGAGTTGGGCACATCGGCGTCACGTAAAGCATACCATCCCCACATGCCGTTGGAGTAAACCGGACGCATGGCATCGGGAGCCGACTTATAGGCAGAAGCCCAATAACTGGCATCATTGTCTGCCATCTCCCAAGGAATCTTACGCTGGGCATTCGAACCAAAGAGGTTGGTTGAGAACTTGGTGGTCTTGGTCAGGGTAAAGTCCAAGTTGCTGCGCACGTTAATACGATTATAGCCGAATCCGGAGTTATAGCCACGGCCGTTCTCGAAGTTCTTGAACAAGTCACCTTCGTTGGTAAAGTCGGCTGCGGCAAAGTATTTCACCACATCAGTACCACCTGATACGTTCACGCTGGTATTGTAAGCGAATGCTGCTTTCTTGAAGAGGTAGTCTTCCCAGTCTACGTTGGGATAACGGTCCCATTCCTCAGCATTGGCGGGGTAGCGGTATTTATGTATAATGGCGGGATTGGTATAATTTGCCCAACCATTAGGGTTGATGGCTGCCTCGCGCTCGATGGAATTGTTCATCAGGTAGAAAGTATCATAAGCATCGTACTTTTCCGGCAGTTTAGATACAACTTTAGCGGTCATGTTCGCCTTGACCTGTACGTTTGCTTTTCCTTCCTGTCCGCGTTTGGTGGTAATCAGGATGACACCATTGGCGCCCTTCACACCATAGACTGCCGTAGCAGAGGCATCCTTCAGTACGGAGATGCTGGCTACGGACGAAATGTCGACCGAATTCATTTCACGTTCTACACCATCTACCAGCACGAGCGGTGCGCTGTTGTTCCACGAACTCTTTGTGCGGATGATGATTTCGGGGTCTTCTTCGCCCGGCATACCCGTAGAGGCGGAGGTGATGACGCCCGGCAGGTTACCGGTCAGGGCAGCACCGAGGCTGGTCACACCGGTACGTTCGAGTACTTTGCCGGTGGTTTGGGTGATAGAACCTACCACACTTGCCTTTTTCTGCTGGCCATAACCTACCACCACTACCTCTTCCAACACTTTCGAGTCGTCTTCGAGGGTGATGGTCATGGTGCCGTGAGGCTTTACTTTTACTTCTTGCGTCTTCATACCGATGTATGAAATCACAAGTACTGACTTTTCGTTGGGAACTGTCAGTTGGAACCGTCCGTCAAGGTCGGAGATGGTGCCTAGGTTTTTTTCTCCTTTCACCACAATCGACGCACCGATGACTGTCTCACCATTCCCGTCCAATATCACACCTTCCACCGGAACACCCTGTTGTGCCCACGCCGGAAGCCAGCTGACTAACATCAGCAAGAACAGGAAAGGAATCTTTCGAATGTTTCTTTTGTTTTCCATTTGTTTTTTGTTAGTTTAAAGTTACACACTAAAAATACGCTCATACACATTCATGCTTTGCGGAAATGCCGGGCAAACACGCCTGCCGTGTGTTTGAAAGCAGTTGTTTTTCATTTCCTGCCATTGCCTCAAAGCGGTTGTGGAACAATGTTCCTCCGACGGCTTTATCCGTCGCTGTAATAATCTTGGTTCATGGTACATTGGTTTTAGTTTAATGAAGTTGAAATACCATCGTTGCCGTAAAGGGAAAATAAGCACGTTGAATGCGTGGTATTTTTCCTGCATATTACTACAACATTTTACGCAAAGTTACGGATTGCGTTTCAGACGGGGATTAATGTATAGGTTTCATTGATTCTTGCTTGTTCCTACGCGTACACTGATGTAACATAATCGTTCATCCATGTAACATCGCCGGGATGTTACCTGTAAAAAACTTAAATGGTTCTGTGAATTTTGACAGAAATCGGGCTTTTGTGTGAAAAAACAAATATCTTTGTAATAAAAAACAAAGTAAATGAAAAGCATACTGACATTCTTGTTCTTAGTGCTGGCTCAGGTTCTTCTTGCGCAGAATACGAATTTCCTGGATAAGAAACAAATAGACTGCCAGGAAATCAAGGCTTGTTGTCAAGACCGTCACAATTTTTTGTGGTTCGGTACAGATAAAGGTTTGCGCCGGTTTGACGGTACGCAGTTTGTTGCCTATTATCACAATGATGCCGATTCTACTTCGTTGGCGAGTAATAATGTCATGGCTTTGTTGATTGACCGTGAGCAACGGTTGTGGGTGGGAACGAACGACGGCTTGCAGCGTTATGTACCTGAAAAGGATTGTTTTCAGACAGTGCGTTTGCATGATGCGAGTATCGGAGGTTACATCACAAGTATCATTGAGCGGAAAAACGGAGAAATTCTGTTTGTGGTCTCGGGAATGGGGCTGTTCCGGTTGGATGCGGATGCTATGGTGGGATATAAGGTCGTGACCCTGAATGAGGGGTATCATCCGCGTTACCTGTATAATTTGTTCGAAGACAGCCGGCAGCGTTTGTGGCTGGGAACGGATAGGGAAGGTGTGATATGTGTGGATGGGGAAACTAAAAAGGAAAAGTTATATGCTTTGCCGCCTATCAGTGTGAAAGGTATGCTGGAAGACAGGCACGGGTGCTTGTATGTTGTAACTAAATATACTGTTTATAAATGGGATGCTGCAGGCGACCGGTTTCGTCCCTTGCCTTACCGCGGAACGAAAACCGACTTTACCTTTAACCGTGTGTTGCTGACTGCTGACGGTACGATTGTGATAGGAACAGGCGGAGATGGCTTGATGCAGATTGTGAATGGGAGCGAGGAGATAACAGACAGTTCCTTATACAATCCGTTCGTTGACGCCAATCGTGTCCGTGTGTCTTTTTTATTCGAAGACAAGCTGCAGAACCTGTGGATAGGGTGCCAGTATCAGGGATTGTTGATGTTGCCGAATACTCCCATGCCTTTTCTGTTTATGGATAAACCGGTGCGGTTTGAAAACGTGTCGGGAAAGATTGCAGCTTTGTTTTGTGACAAGGAAGGAACTCTATGGTGCTCGATAGAAAATGATGGTATTTACCGGCTTGACAGCGAGGGGAACACACAAGATTATATACCTGTGGCACATACTGCTGGAGCGATGTTTGAAGACAGTTCTGGTACGTTTTGGGTAGGCGTGAACGGTCAGGGCCTTTATACGTTGGACCGGAGTACGATGCGGCTGCAATTGCGGTATCCTGTTGAGGGTGATTATGTTATCAGTAGCATCATAGAAGACGGACAGAAGAACCTGTATGCTTCTGTGATGGGACTGGGAGTGTTGCACTACCGCTTGTCGACGGGAGAATTTCGCATGTATGGTTACCAGACGCCACTAACGCGTCGTGAAGAGCTGGTGAACTTTTGGATTACCTCTCTTTGCTGCGATTCGGGAGGAAGAATATGGGCAGGTCACCACGGTGGCGTAAGTTGTTATGATACGCGTCAGCAGACTTTTTTGAGATTGCCTTTCAGAGAATGGGTAAGAGTAAGTACTTATTGTGTTACGGAGGCGAAAGATCATAAAATCTGGCTGGGAATGCAAAAGGGACTGTTGTGTTACGATCCGGAATCGGGCAAATATGAAATGTTTACGGTGAAGCAGGGCTTGCCTGACAATATTGTCCAGGCAGTGGTGGAGGACGAAAACGGTGGAATATGGTGCAGTACCGCTCAAGGCATTGCCCATATCGCTTCCGGTACTCGGAAAGTAACGAGCTATTATACAGGTAATGGACTGGAAGATAAGGTGTATTTGAGCGGATGTCGTGCGCAATGTAAGAGTGGGACTATCTATTTCGGGGGTGAAAAAGGGATTACTTGTTTCAATCCGAATGACATTCGTCCAGTCAGACAGGACAAGGCTCCTTGTATTACGGAGATGTTTATCCGTAACCAGAAAGTAACCTTGCAGACTTGTTCGGGAGGAAATCCGGTGGTAGACCGGAGCATTGTTGAGGCTGATCGTTTTCATCTTTCTGCCGCAGATAATAATTTTGCATTTCATGTGTCGACAATGAATTTCCGTGACGAACGGAACGTTATTTATGAATATCGTATGGAAGAACTTGAACCGATGTGGAACCAGACCCGTCCGGGGGAAGGAAGAATTCAGTATACCTATTTGTCTCCCGGTACCTATACCTTGGAAATACGGGCTTGTGAGGACGGTATGTTTTCACCGGTCAAGTCGGTACAGGTGTGTATTGCTCCACCTTGGTATTGGAGTACTGTCGCCAAACTGGTCTATACCTTATTTATAATAGGGGTCGGTTACTTGTTGTATATTGCGGCAAGACGGAAGCGCCGTGAAGAAATCGGGGAAATGAAACTTCAGTTTTTCATTAATATAGCGCATGAAATACGTTCTCCGCTTACCCTTATGACTTCTCCGCTGGAAAAGCTTTTGAAAAAAGACAACGATGCTGATACGAACAAGTCACTTCAGACAATCAAATATAATACCAACCGTATCTTGAACCTGCTGAACCAGTTGCTTGACATACGGCGCATAGACAAGGGGCAAATGATTATCCGTTGTGTGGAAACCGATATGCAGGCTTTTATCAATGAATTGCTGGACGTGTTTTCGGAACAGGCGAAACAGAAAGACATCCGGCTGGAGGCAGAATTTGCCGAACGCTTGCCGAAAGTATGGATAGACCCGAATAATTTCGATAAAGTGTTGGTGAATCTGTTGACAAATGCACTGAAGTACACTCCCAGTGGCGGTACGGTGGAGGTGTGTGTGAAAGTGGGTCACGATGTGCATGAATCGGGTGCGTTGCAGGATTATATGGAGATTTCCATATCGGATACGGGCAAAGGACTGAGTGAAAAGGAACTGAAGAAGATATTCGAACGTTTTTATCAGGGAGGTGCCAATCAGGCTACCACACCGTTAGGCTTCGGTATTGGCTTGAACCTGTGCCAGTCGTTGGTAAAGTTACATCATGGGGTGATTTTTGCCGAGAATCGGAAAGAGGTGAAAGGAAGCCGTTTTGTGGTTCGCCTGCCTTTGGGATGCAAGCATTTGCGGAAAGAAGAGTTGGCAAGTTCGGAAGAAACTGTTCCTTATGCGGTGAGGGAAGAGGTGAAGCCTGAATATGATTGGCATGTAGAAACAGAAAAGGGAGAAAAAAGCCGGACCAATTACCATGTGCTTGTAATAGACGATGATGATGATTTGCGTAAGTTTTTGGTTGACAGTCTGTCGGTATATTATCGTGTGGATACAGCCATCAATGGTATGGATGGACTGAAGAAGGCTATTACCAAGCAACCTGATATTGTCATATCGGATGTGATGATGCCCGCAATGGATGGTATCCAGATGCTGAAGGAACTGAAAAAGAATGTCAATACCAATCATATTCCCGTGATTCTGCTTACATCGAAAACCGAATTTGCCAATCGGATAGAAGGATTGGAACAAGGAGCGGATGCTTATTTGGGCAAACCTTTCAGTGTGGAAGAATTATATACCCTCATTGGTAATCTGATAGCCAACCGTATCCGTTTGAAAGGTAAATATTCGGGCAGTTCGACCCAGGAGGGGAAAAGAATGCCAATCGTCTTGCAGAGTAACGATGAAGTGTTGATGGAACGCATTATGAAGGTAATCAATAAAAACTTGAATAATCCGATGCTCAGTGTGGAGATGCTGACGCAGGAAGTGGGAATGAGCCGTACACATTTGCATCGCCGTATTAAGGGAATGACGGGGTTGACTCCCAGTGATTTCATCCGTAATATCCGTTTGATTCAGGCAGCGGAGTTGTTGAAGAAGAAAGACATTACGGTAACCCAGGTGGCTTATACGGTGGGCTTCAGCAGCCAGACTCATTTTTCGAGTGCATTTAAGAAAATGTATGGAATCTCTCCTACTGAATATAAGGAGGCAAATGAGGAATAAAAATAGTTGAGGGTGTATCAAAATGAAAGCCGATTTCTATTTTGATACACCCTCTCAGAGCCCGTTTAAGGAGTTAGTTTAAAAGTTCTTTTACTTTTGCCGATATGGCACGGCCTTCAGCAAGTCCGGCAAGCTCTTTGGTGGCTACTCCCATTACTTTGCCCATATCCTTACCGCTGGTGGCACCTGTACGGGCAATGATGTCTTTCAGTCTGGCTTCCAGTTCTTCTGCCGAAAGCTGTTTGGGGAGATAGGCTTCGATAACACGTACTTGTGCCATCTCTTCTTCAGCCAGTTCGGGACGGCCAGCTTCTGTATAACTTGCAGCCGAATCTTTGCCCTGTTTTACCAACTTCTGCATCAGTTTCAGTGCCGTTTCATCGCTTAGTGTGTCGTTGGCTCCCGGAGCGGTTTTTGCTTCGAGGAATACTTTCTTTACGTTGCGCAAGGTTTCCAGTCTCACCTTGTCTTTTGCCTTCATGGCTTCTTTGATATCATTGCTGATTTGTTCGAATAAATCCATAGTGTATGATGTTTTTAATTGGTTGTTTTTTAGGTACTAGGAACTAGGTGTCAGGTACTAGGTATTAGATACATTTTAGAACCTATGTCAGCCAGTACCTGATACCTGGTACCCAAAACCTAGTACCTAACTAAAGGTAATCATCGTTGAGCCGTTTTCGTTCAGCTGCGGTTTCTGTACCAGACTTTCACTGTCGGTAGCGCGCTGGCGGATGTTATCGAGAACGGTTTTCGAACGTTTGTACGTCGGAGTGGTGTCTACGATGCTGATTACATCATCATTGTCCAAATCGTCTTGTGTGAAGATGTAATACTTGTAGTTGCCCTTCTTTCTGTCGTTCCGGCGTTCATTGGTATAGTAATCGTCCCGGCGTTTTTCTTTTATCTGCCGGATGCGTTCTTCTTCTTCGTGTCTTTTCTGTTCTTCAGCAGTACGTTTCTTGTTCAGTGCATCGTCCATACCCGGGATGTCCTTGATGCCGAATCCTGTGGCAAGGATGGTGAATTTAACTTTGCTTTCCAGGCTGTCGTCGATGTAAAGTCCCCATTTGGTTTCTACATCATCGCCAAATCGGCTCATGAACTCGTGCACTTCGTTCATCTCTTCCATCATCAGGTCGCTGTTTGTGCTGTACGAGATGTTGAACAATACTTTCTTAGAATTGAAGATATCGTTGTTGTTCAGCAACGGCGAATGCAGCGCATCGTTGATGGCTTGGGTAACACGTCCTTCGCCTGAGCCGTAACCGGTACTCATCAAGGCAACACCGCCGTCTTTCAATACCGTCTTTACGTCGTTGAAGTCCAGGTTGATTTTGCCTCGGATGGTGATGATTTCGGCTATACTCTTGGCTGCTACCGAGAGGGTATCATCGGCTTTGGCAAAGGCATTCATTACGCTGAGGTCGGAATACACGTCGCGCAGACGTTCGTTGTTGATGACCAGCAGGGCATCGACGTGTTTGCTCATTTCTTCCACACCATCCAGTGCCTGGTCGATTTTCTTGTTACCTTCGAACAGGAAAGGAATGGTGACAATGCCCACTGTCAGGATGCCCATGTCTTTGGCGGTCTTGGCAATGATGGGGGCGGCTCCGGTACCTGTACCACCGCCCATTCCGGCAGTGATGAAAGCCATTTTACAACCGTCGTTCAGCATGCTTTCGATGTCTTTCATGCTTTCTTCGGCTGCGGCTTTGGCACGTTCGGGACGGTTTCCGGCTCCCAAGCCTTCTCTGCCCAATTGCAGCTTGATGGGGACAGGTGACTCGTTGAGTGCCTGATTGTCTGTATTGCATACCACGAACGTAACGTCATGGATTCCTTCTCTATACATGTGGTTGACTGCGTTTCCGCCACCACCTCCTACACCAATCACCTTGATGATGCTGGGTGTACCACCGTTCGAAAAGTCGAACGGCATAATCGTTTCGTCAGACATATCTTTGGGTTTTTTTTAAGTTCTTACGTTTGTCAGTTTTCTCCTTTCATCATTTCGTCCGCTTCGGTTTTCAAGAAATTAAACAGTTTCTTGAACGGCGTATTTTCCGATTTCTGCTTGTTTATGGTCTGATACAAGTCATCCAGTTCTGCTTCTTTATCAGCCACTTTTAGGCTTTTCGCCTCTTCCAGTTTATTAAGGGCGTCTTTGTATTTCTTGCGTTCTGCCAGTCGTTTGGCTTCGCTTATCAATGCTTCACATTCGCGCAAACGTTTTTGGGCACGTTCCTGTTCCTGACGGATGCGTTCTGCTTCCAGTTGCTTTTTGCGTTCTTCTTCCTCTTTCTTTCTGCGTTCTTCCTCTTCTTTACGTTTGCGCTCTTCTTCGGCTTTCTTTTGGACCTCGTCTTCTTCTTCTTGCTGCTGAATCCAGCTCAGCTGACTTTTGTGCGGGTCTATCTTGCAGCAGTTGTCTTTGCCTGCAGCCAGCAGTCCGATGAGGGTGTTTTGTGAACCGTTAGGCGTGATGTCCTGATGGTCATCCGTCAGTTCGATGTTTCCGGTTTGTGCGATGCGTATCTTGTCTATCTTGGTGACTGTTATGAATGCTTTGTTCAGGTTAGGCAGTTGCGAGGCTCCTCCCGTCAGGATAATGCCTGCGTGCAGTTCGTTGCTATAACCCGATAGCTTGATTTGATTCCATACGTTTTCCAGTATTTCGAGGGTACGGGCTTCCACGATGTCTTCCAGTTTGCGGGCACGGATGGAGCATCGGCCGTCGATGGCATATTCCTGGTTGATATCTTCTTCTTCCGACGGTTCGGTATAGGCACTGGCGTAACGCAGTTTCAGTTGTTCGGCGTCTTCTTCTTCGATTTGCAGACTGGCGATGTCTTTGGTTATGTTGTTGCTTCCCAGCGGGATTACGGCAAGGTGACGCAAAATGTTGTTCTTGTATACAGATACGGTGGTTGTGTCGGCACCAAGGTCGACCAAAGCGCATCCCGAACGTTTTTCACTTGCTGTCAGCACGATGTTGGCAGTTACAATGGGTGAAAGCAGGTAGTCCGCCACTTCATATCCCGCCTGGCGGACACACTGGCGGATGTTGCTCCGTAAGGTGTTACGCCCGATGATGTTCACATAGTGTGCTTCGATATGTTCCGTCGGGATACCTACGGGTTCGGTAGTGAGTTGGTTGCCCACTTTATATTCTTGAGGTTCGACAGCCAGCATTTCCTGGTCCATCAGGGCCATTTCGCGGTTGTTCTTCATCAGCTCGTCTATCAGCGCCTGCGAGATTTTCACTTCGGTATCCAGTTGTTTGGTCTCGGTATTGCGGATGCTCCGGAGCGACTGTCCACCAATGCCTACATAGACTTTCTTGATGGAGGCTTGCAACTGTTCTTCCAGCTTGCCGATGACAGAGGCAAGACATTGTGTGGTCTTGTCCAGGTTGTAGATAATGCCTTTCCGGATGCAATCAGAAGAGTGTTCGCTGGCGTATGCGAGGATGTGAATGCTTCCGTCGGCATTCTTCTTGCCTGCAACGCCGGTGATTTTGCTTGATCCCAGTTCAATCGCTGCTATAAAATCTGTTACTGCCATATCTTACTTCTCTTTTTTTGTACAAATAATCTGGTTATTAAACTCTACACTTATCCGTTCGTATTTGTTCCATCCTACTTGGCTAAGCGCTTCTGTATAGAACGTCTGCAATTTACGGAATTTTTCTTGATAATCCTCGGCTTTTCCCAAAAAGAGTATCTGGTTGCCTACGCGGGGCACCAGTTCCAGTTCTTGCCGGGGAGTGACATTGATTTGTTCAATCTGTGCATTCCAGAATGCGTCCGTCTGTAAGTATTTGCCCAACTGGTACAATTGGTCTTGCGCAAATTTGCGGTCGATGAATCCGGTTGCCACAGCTACATGCACTGGCTTGCCCGATACCGGCAGGATTTGTCCGGCATGGTCCAGATAATATGTGTCGCCGTTGTTGCTCATCACACGCAGCAGGGGGATGCGCTGGTAGATGTCGATGGCAACCTTTCCACTTGAAGTCAGGTAACACTCTGCTTCGGCAATGAATGGCTGGTGTGATAAGGCTTCTTCCAGCTGGCGTATGTTGATTTTGTCCAAGGGCTTGTCGGCAGGCGACAGGCCTTTCCGTTTCAGGAGGGCATTGACGTCCTTCAGTGTGATGAAATCGTAGTCGATGCTGTCTTTTATGGTCAATTCTATGCCTCTGCAAACCTGTCCGGCGGGTTTGGCATTAAACAAGGTGACCGCTACAGCCAAGTAAGCGGAGACCACCAGCAGCACGCAGAGTATAAGAATTCGTTTCATCATCGGTCTTTCAGTATTTCGTAAATTTGTGGAACATAATTGTCTATATCACCGGCTCCCAGTGTGATGAGGACGTCCAGTTTCTTGTTTCGCAAGGTATCCAGCAGGTCTTCCTTATGGCACAGGCTCTTTTCGATACCAGGACGCAAGTGGTCGTAAATCAGCCGGCTGCTTACTCCTGCTATCGGTTCTTCGCGGGCCGGATAGATATCGAGCAGGATAACTTCGTCCAGCAAGGACAGGCTGTCGGCAAAATCTTTATAAAAGTCTCGCGTGCGTGTGTACAGATGGGGTTGGAATACTGCCGTTATTTTCCGGTCGGGGTACAGCATCCGCATGGAGTACACACTCTGACGTATTTCTGCCGGATGGTGGGCATAGTCGCTCAAAAAAACTATCCGGTCATTTTTCAGCTTGAAGTCGAACCGGCGGTCTACACCTCTGAATCCGGGCATAGCGGCTCTTATCTCGTCTGCAGTAGCTCCGGCTATCTGTGCCAGTGCCATGGCTGCAATGCCGTTTTCGATATTCACATAGACGGGGACTCCCAGCCGGATCCCGTTGATGTTGCCCAAGGGTGATACATAGTCGAATGTGATTTCTCCGTTGTCGGTATGGATGTTTGTAGCATGGAAATCTCCTTCGTTTGTGGCATAGGTATAGACAGTCACTCCCGGCTGTACGTCTGGAGTCAGGTCGATGCCTTTCTTCACTATGAGATAACCGTCGGGACGGATAAGGGATGTATATTTACGGAAACTTTCTACATAGGCTGCATGGTCGCCGTAGATGTCCAGGTGGTCGGAGTCGGTGGCGGTAATTACACTGGCATACGGAGTGAGCCAGTGGAACGAACGGTCGAACTCGTCGGCCTCGATAACGACGAAATCGCTCGTATCCGATAGCAGCAGGTTGGTGCCGTAGTTTTTCGAGATACCTCCCAAAAAGGCATTACAACCCACGTGTGAATGGTCGAGCAGGTAGGCAGCTAAGGTTGAAGTTGTTGTTTTACCATGGGTACCTGCCACACACAGTCCTCTTTCGGTACGGGTGAGCATACCCAATACTTGTGCACGTTTTTGTACTTCGAAACCCTGCTGGCGGAAAAAGGTCAGTTCTTTGTGCTCGGCAGGGATGGCTGGAGTATATACCACCAGTGTAGTCTGTGCATCCAGAAAGTCTTGGGAGATTCCTTCCACGTTGTCTTCATAGTGGATGGAGGCTCCTTCTTCTTCCAGTTTCCGGGTCAGTTCGGTCGGGGTACGGTCGTAACCGCCCACTGTCTTGCCTTTCGACAGGAAGTAGCGTACCAGGGCACTCATCCCGATACCTCCGGCTCCGATAAAATATACTGCTTTCAGTGTATTAACGTCCATGTTCTTTTCTGTATGTTGCTGCCAGCTTCCACACTTCTCCGGCAATTACGTTTGCCGAATCCTTGAAAGCCAGTTTGGCGATGTTCGTACTCAGTTTGTTCAAGGTGTCAGGTTGCTGTACCGTTGCGATGGCGGTATCCAGCAATTTCACACCTGCCTCTGCATCTTTTACATACAGGGCGGCTTCTTTGTTCACCAGTGCCAGTGCATTTTTGGTCTGATGGTCTTCTGCCACGTTGGGTGATGGTACCAGGATGACCGGTTTGCCCAGCAGGCAAAGTTCGGAGATGGAGCCGGCTCCTGCCCGACTGATGACCAGGTCGGCGGCACGGTAGGCTGCTGCCATGTCTGCAATGAAGTCGGTGGTGTGCAGCATCGGCAGTTCGCCGGCACGGGACACCGCCGCACGCGCTTCGCTGATGTATATTTTTCCGGTTTGCCAGATGAACTGTACTCCCGATTGTCTGATTTTGTCCAGTCCCTGCATCACGCAGTTGTTGATGGTGCGTGCGCCCAGGCTTCCGCCGATAATCAGGACGGTTTTCTTTGCCGGGTCGAGCTGGAACGAGCGTACGGCATCTTCGCGGCTCATGTTATGCTGGAGCAGTCCTTGGCGTACGGGGTTTCCTGTCAGTATAATTTTTTCCTTGTCGAAAAAGCGTTCCATTCCTTCGTAGGCGACACATATCTTGGATGCCTGCTTTGCCAGCAGCTTGTTGGTGACGCCGGCATACGAGTTCTGTTCCTGAATCAGGGTAGGGATGCCCATCATGCCAGCCACTTTCAATGTCGGTCCGCTGGCGTATCCTCCCACGCCTACCGCCACATCGGGCTGGAATGCCTTTACTATCCGGCGTGCCTTCAGCTGGCTGCGCATCAGTTTGATGAGCACACTGATATTGCGCAACAGGTGTTTGCGGTCGAATCCTGCCACGGGCAGGCCGATGATTTCATATCCTGCTGCAGGTACACGCTGCATTTCCATGCGTCCTTCGGCACCTACAAACAGTATCTTGGCATCGGGGTGCTGTAGCCTGATGGCATTGGCTATGGATACCGCCGGAAAAATGTGTCCGCCGGTTCCTCCTCCGCTGATAATCACTCTTAGACTCTCTTTCATGTTTCACTTTGTATTTTCCTGCAAATTTAGGAATAAACTTGTAAACTATTTATGCCTTTTCCGAAATTATTTATACCTAATTTTGCAGAATGCTTGCTGGGACGTTGTGGAGGGGATTGGAAGCCGAAAATGCGAGTCTCTACTGCCGGCTGAAGGTGTGCTTTTAGGGTGAATGGGGCATCGGGAGCTGCTGTTCTGCACAAGATATGCAGAAGCATTTTCGTATGTAAGGTAGTTTCGGAAGGGGTTCAGTGCGCTGAAACTTTGGTTTTAGTGCACTGAAACTGAAGTTTCAATTTTATAGAACAGGAGTTTTAGTGCACTGAAACCAATCGGCTATTGTAGCTTTGCCGGAAAGTCACCTTCTTGTTTGTCGTAATACATCGCCCTGCCGGCATCGGCAGGGCAACCGTTCAGAGCGTTTCTTTTGTTTCTTTTTCCTGTTCTTTTGCCAGTTCGGCTGCATTTTGTAGCAGCGAAATGGCGGCTTCGTGTACTTGAGCCTGCTGTTCTTCGGCGGCAGCCTGTGCTTCACGCTTTTTCAGTTCGTTGATGTGACGGCTGATACTGAGTACGATGCCGATGTAGGCACAGTTGACCAAGGTGGATGTACCGCCTTTGCTTATCAGCGGAAGCGGTTGTCCCGTAACGGGCATGATGCCTACCGCTACCAGCATGTTGAACATGGCCTGTGTGACAAGCAGGAAGCCGATGCCCATGACCAGGAAGGCATAGTATGACTTGTCGCAGCTTCGTGCGATGCGTCCGATACGCATCAGCAGCCAGATGTAGAGAAAAGCTACAATGCCTCCTCCTACCAGTCCCAGTTCTTCGATGATGATGGCATAGATGAAATCGGAGAAGGCCTGTGAAAGGAAGTCGCGTTGCACACTGTTGCCCGGTCCTTTTCCTAAGATGCCGCTGGAAGCAATGGCAATGTTGGCATGTGCTATTTGTGCATCGGCATCGATGTCGAACTTTTCGGGTGGAATGACGGATGTGTCAAAGTGATTGTCCAGACGGCTTTGCCATGTCACCATACGGTGCAGTCCGATATCGTCCCATGCTTCGGCCGGCACAAACTTGATGGTGGCCAGGGCGAGGAGCAATGCGGCGGCTCCGATGCCTACCAGTGCTCCCAGTTGGCGGAAAGGAATCCGCCCTACATACATCATCAGCAATACGCTAAATGCCAGTAATACGGCTGTGGACAGATTTTCGGTGAAAATGAGGAGGCATGTAAATCCTGTTACGTACAAGATGTATCGGAAAGCTTTCGAATTGGCACCGTTTTCTTCCTGCATGCGCGACAGGATATAGGCTACCGTGATGATGGTTCCCATTTTTGCCAGTTCGGAAGGTTGGAACTGAATGAACCCCAGGTCAATCCATCGTCGTGCTCCGTTGGTCAGCGCACCAATGGCCAGTACACTTATCAGCAATATCCATGACACGGGTAGCAGTAGGATAAAAGTCTTGAACCACCGGCACGGGATGTTGTGCACGATGACTACGACTACTGCTCCTACCAGCATCAGGATGATGTGCATTGTAATCGGTCGCCAGTGGTCGCCACTCTTGTAAGTCAATGTACTGGAGGCACTGAACACTTCGATGATGGACACGAGGCAAAGCAGAAGGAAGATAATCCAGATGACTTTGTCTCCTTTGAATAAATTCCGTAGTAAATCCATGGCTCTTTATCGTTGAATTGGTAGCAGTTTACAAGGTTGTAAGTTGGCAGGGTTACAAGGTCTTAAATACCTTTAGTAATAACGGTTCAGGACCTTGTTCACTTGTCAACTGATACCTTGTCAACTTAAAATTAAAGTTTTCTTACGCATTCTTTGAACTGGTCGCCCCGGTCTTCGTAGCTTTTGAAGAGGTCGAAGCTGGCACAGCAAGGGCTGAGCAATACAGTCTCGCCGTTTTTTGCCATACGGTAGGCAGCGTTTACGGCATCTTTCATGCTCTGCACGTCGGCTGTTGGCAAACCGAAGCTGTCGAAGAAGGCATGCAGCTTTTCGTTGTGCAGTCCCAGAAATATCAGTCCACAGCACTTCTCACGCACCAGGCCGGCTATTTCATTGTAGTCGTTACCCTTGTCCTTGCCGCCCAAAATCAGGATGGTTTTGGTCTTCATGCTCTTCAATGCATACCAGCACGAGTTGACGTTGGTAGCTTTCGAGTCATTGATATAATCTACTCCACGCACGCGTGCCACTTTCTCCAGTCTGTGTTCCACTCCCTTGAAGTCGCTCAGTGCTTCGCGGATGCAGCTTTTCCGGATGCCGGCAATGTTGGCAGAGATGCCTGCCGCCATGGAGTTGAACAGGTTATGGGTGCCGGTCAGGGCAAGTTCCTCCTGTTCCATGTTGAACTCGATGGGCTTGGTGAAATAGATTTTGTTTTCCTCCGTGAATGCCGCCAATCCCTCTTCGCGCTTTTCGGCGAAAGGATAATATTGGCCGTGTATGCCGTACTTATGCAGCTCTTTCTGGATGATGGGGTCATCGTTCCAAAAGATGAAAGCATCATCGTCGGTCTGATTCTGTATGATGCGGAATTTGGCGTCAATGTAGTTCTGCATCTTGTAGTCGTAGCGGTCCAGATGGTCGGGCGTGATGTTCATCAATACGGCGATGTTTGCATGGAACTTATACATATTGTCCAGCTGGAAGCTGCTCAGTTCGATGACATAGTAATCAAAGTTGCATTCCGCCACCTGATAGGCAAGGCTTTGTCCGATGTTTCCGGCAAGTCCTACATTGAGCCCTGCCTTTTTAAAAATATGGTAAATGAGTGAGGTGGTGGTAGTCTTTCCGTTGCTTCCTGTGATGCAAATCATTTTGGCGTGCGTGTATCTGCCTGCAAATTCTATCTCAGAGATAACGGGCGTTCCTTGTGCTTTCAGTTTCAGGATGATAGGGGCATTGTTCGGAATACCCGGACTTTTGATAATTTCATCTGCATTCAGAATCAACTCTTCCGTGTGTTGTCCCTCTTCCCAGGGGATGTTTCTCTCGTCCAGGACTGTTTTGTACTTGTCCTTTATCGACGACATGTCTGAAACAAAAGTGTCGAACCCTTGTTTCTTTGCCAGTACGGCAGCGCCTGTGCCGCTTTCGCCGGCTCCTAAAATAACAATTCTCTTTGCCATTCTTATTTAATTTGCTAATGTGCGAATGTAATGTATCAATTTGCTAATGTGTTAATGTGTTAATGTGCAAATGTGTTAATGTGCAAATGTGTTAATGTGCAAATGTGTCAATGTGCTAATGTATTAATGTGCAAATGTGTCAATGTGCAAATGTGTCAATGTGCTAATGTATTAATGTGCAAATTATTCCATTGGCACATTTCCACATTGTTTATTGGCACATTATTTATTGGCACATTTCCGCATTGTTTATTGGCACATTATTATTGGCACATTTCCACATTGTTTATTCGCACATTATTTATTATCGTATTTTCAATGTTATAATTGTAATAGCTGCCAACACAATGGTTACAATCCAGAAACGTACGGTGATTTTCGATTCATGGAATACGTTATGAGGAGTTGTAATCAAGTAGGTACAGTTCGGGTCAAGCTGCGCCATTGTGGTCCGGAAATGGTCGTGGATGGGGGTTCGCTTGAATATCCGTTGTTTTATTCCTTTTTTCTTTCCTTTCTGGAAATAACGCACTTGCAAAATAACCGATAGATTTTCTACCAGGAACACGCCGCACAGAATCGGTATCAGCAGTTCTTTATGGATGATGATGGCAAATACGGCGATGATTCCTCCGATGGTAAGGCTGCCTGTATCACCCATGAATACTTGTGCCGGGAAGGCATTGTACCACAGGAAACCGATGAGCGCACCGATGAGCGCACAAATGAAAATAACCAGCTCTTCGCTGCCGGGAATGTACATAATGTTCAGGTAACTGGCGTATTCGATGTGGCTTGACACGTATGCCAGAATGCCCAGCGTCACTCCGATTATAGCCGAATTGCCTGCTGCCATGCCATCCATGCCGTCGTTCAGGTTGGCACCGTTTGATACGGCAGTCACGACGAAGATGGTAATGATGACAAAGACAATCCAACCGGCTGTCTGGGCATGTTCGCCCATGAAGCCCACGATGTCGGCATAGTCGAGGTTGTTGTTCTTGAAGAACGGTATGGTGGTTTTGGTCGATTTTTCATCCTGACTCTTATGTACCACGTCTACTACATGCCCGTCACGTTGTATCTCTACGTTTTCGCGGATAACGACCTGCGGGCTGAGGTAAAGCGTAAGACCTACGATCAGCCCCAGTCCTACCTGTCCGATAATCTTGAATTTCCCATGCAGTCCTTCCTTATCCTTGCGGAACACCTTGATGTAATCGTCCAGAAAACCTAATGTGCCCAGCCAGACTGTGGTAATCAGCATCAGAATCGTGTAAATGTTGTGCAATTTTCCCAACAGCAGGCAAGGAATCAGTACGGCAACAATGATGATGATGCCTCCCATGGTGGGGACGCCCACTTTGTTTACATTGAACGGGTCGATGGAGGCGTCACGTTGTGTCTCGGTAATCTGCTTGCGTTTCAGCATGTTGATAAAGTATTCTCCGAAGATGGCGGAAATCAACAGAGACAGGATGACTGCCATCAGTGAGCGGAAGGATACATAACCGAACATGCGTGCCCCCGGGAAATCGAACTGTTCTAAATATTGGAATAAATAGTATAGCATGTCTTCTCCGGGTTATTCGTTGGCAAATATTTCGTTTACAATCTCTTTGTCATCAAAATGGTGCTTTATGCCTTTGATTTCCTGGTAGTTCTCATGCCCTTTCCCTGCTATCAGGATGACATCTTGCGGCTGTGCCAGCATGCAGGCGGTGCGGATAGCTTCTTTCCGGTCGGCGATGGATAAAACTTTCTGCATGTCATTCTTGTTCAGTCCGGCCAGCATGTCGTTGATGATGTCTTGAGGTTCCTCAAAGCGGGGATTGTCGGACGTAATGATGACCTTGTCGCTTTGTCTGGCAGATTCTTGTGCCATCAGAGGGCGTTTCCCTTTGTCGCGGTTTCCGCCTGCGCCTACCACAGTGATGACCCGTCCTCTGCCTCGTAATACTTCGTGGATGGCACTCAGTACATTTTCCAGTGCATCGGGTGTGTGAGCATAATCGACAATGGCGGTATATCCTCGCTTGGAGCGAATGGCATCAAAGCGTCCGGCCACAGGGCGCAAGGTACTCAGGACGAGTAAAACGTCTTCAGGTTGCTTGCCCAACAGGCAGGCAGCTCCATATACGGCAAGCAGGTTGGATGCGTTGAAGCGTCCGATGAACTGTACGTTTACTTCACGGTTATTGATGTCCAGCAGCATGCCGTCGAACCCGTCTTCCAGTACTTTCCCTTTGAAGTCGCACAAAGTACGCAATGAATAGGTGGCAATGCGTGCTTTGGTATTCTGTACCATGACCTTGCCGTTCTTGTCATCCAGGTTGGTCAGTGCAAAAGCCGTTTTTGGCAAATTGTCGAAAAAGGCCTTTTTGGCTTTCAGGTAGTTTTCGAATGTCTTGTGGTAGTCCAGGTGGTCACGGGTGATGTTAGTGAAAATGCCTCCCACGAAGCGCAGGCCTCCGATGCGTTTTTGGGCTATGGAATGCGAGCTTACTTCCATGAATGCATATTTGCAGCCTTCGTTTGCCATTCGCCCCAGCAGCCGGTTCAATGTGATAGGGTCGGGCGTGGTATGGTCGGCAGGGATAGCTTCGCCGTCGATATAATTGCAGACGGTAGACAGCAATCCTACCTTGTATCCGAATTGCCGGAACATCTTATATAATAAGGTAGCAATGGTGGTTTTCCCGTTCGTGCCTGTTACCCCTACCAGGTCAAGTTTGGAAGTCGGATCGCCATAAAAAGTAGTGGCCAGCTTGCCCACCGCATCTTCTGTATCTGATACGCGGATATAGGTGATATCTTCCTTGTATATATCGGGGAGCTGTTCGCAGACGATGGCTGCCGCTCCTTTTTCGATGGCTTTCTGTATATAGGCGTGTCCGTCGGTTTGTGTTCCTTTTACGGCCACGAATAAGTCTCCGCTTTCGATGAGGCGGGAATCCATCTGGATGCCTGTGATTTCCCGGTCTGTCCGGCCGATGGTTTCACAGGTAGTTACGCATGTAAGAATGTCTGTTAATTTCATGTTTGTGTTGTATTTCTAATTCTTCAAAGTCAATATGATGGTTGTCCCTTTGTGCAGGGCAGAGCCTGCCGGGATACTTTGTTTGTATACTTTGCCTACTCCGGAGAGCTGTACTTTCAGTCCGTGGCTCTCAAGCAGAAATACGGCATCTTTTGCTCCCATACCGATGACATTGGGCACTGACTTGTTGTTGATATTGGTCGTTTTCAAGTTGGCATGTGCTGTAGTGCTGGATGCTTTTCCCCAAATGGGTTCATCCGATTGTGGGATGGTATTGCTGTTGCCGGGTACTTGTAAGGCGCGTAGTACATATGCCGCTTCTTCAATATCGCCGTTTTTTACATCTGGGATAAAAATGGATGTAGAATCTTTGGCGTATGCCAGATCGCGCACCAAGTGTTTGGCATAAATGCGTTCGGCTATGCGGCTGAATACACTTCCAGCCTGCAAGCCTCCAGAGGCAGGTCCGTGAGGAATCAAAACGGATACCATGCAACTGTATTTAGGAGCCTCGGAAGGGAAGTATCCGCAAAAGCTGACTTGGTAACTTACGCCACCTGCCCGATAGCCTGCCGTACCTTGTGAAATCTGTGCTGTGCCTGTCTTGCCTGATACGTTGAACTGTTTGCTTCCAGCCGGTTTGGCAAGTCCTTGCGACACCACTTTCCGCAGGATGGCACGAATCATGGTCAGTGTGGTGTCTGAACAGATTTTCGGGTTTATCACTTCGGTAGGTATCTCCTGCAATATTTCACCGTCTTTGGCAATGGCTTTTACGAATTTCGGTTTCACCATTACTCCGTTATTGGCGATGGCGTTGTAGAAATTCAGGATGTAGATAGGAGGAAACATTGTTTCATAACCGATACTCATCCACGGTAGGCTGGTGCGGCTCCAAGGCATGGCTCCCTTGATGCTGTCTCTCTCGCGCGGTCCCCATATGCGCGGGCTTGCCTCGCCTACGAAGCCTAGGTGCAAGGGCTTGTCGATGCTCATCCGTTTCAGTCCGTCGACGAATTTCTGCGGGTTGTTTTTATAGAAACGGTCGATGATGGTGGACACACCGACATTGGAAGAAACTTCCAGAATACGGGTTACATCGATGGCGCCATAACCGCCTTTGTACCAGTTCCAGTCTTTCATCCAGCTTCCATACATGTTGACCATCCCATTGCCTGTGTCTACCACATAATCGGGTGTGATATATTTGTCTTCCAGTGCCACCATGATGGAAGCGGTTTTAAAAGTGGAACCAGGTTCCATCAGGTTGCTTACAGCGTTGTTCCGCATTTCATAATAATGTCCGTCGTTGCCACGTATCATGTTTACATTGGCTTTTACTTCGCCGGTTGCCACCTCCATTACGATGGCCACACCCGATAATGCTTCCAGATTTGTCAACTGGTCTACCAATGCCTTTTCGGCGATATCCTGCATATCTACATCAAGGGTCGTGATGATGTCGTATCCATCTACAGGTGGCTGGTCTACGATATTCAGATATTTGTTCATTACCTTTTGCCGGTGAGTGATGCCGTTCTTGCCTCGCAATACCGAATCGTAAGTAAGTTCCAGTCCGTTCTTGGCTCCCAGGCTCATGTCGGGATACATGTCGCCTAATGTACGTGCTGCCAGTGAGCCGAATGGTTTCTTGCGCTGGTTGAACTTTTCTTCGTGCAGTCCTCCTGTGTTCGGTCCCAGACAGAATACAGGTAATTGTTTGACCTGTTTGTATTCGATGTACGAAATACGTTTGGGGTAGAGCAGGTAATGGCGACTTTTTTTCCGTCTTCCTTTTAAGATGTGCTTGCGGAACTCCTGTGCGCTCTTGTCGGGGAATATTTCGTGCAGCCCCTGACAGATTTCGGTCAGGTGATTGGTCAGCAAGGTATCACTCTCTTTGTATCCTCCCGCCCGGAAGTCCATATAGATTTTATATTCCGGCAGGCTGCTTGCCATCAGTTTTCCATCGGCAGAAATGATGTTGCCCCGTGTGGGGGGGACGACAACATTCTCTTTTACGAAACGGTCTGCTACATCTTTCCAGTACTGCCGTTCGGCAAACATGATAAAGCCTGCCTTGACTATGATGAGGATAGCCAAGACCAGCATAATCACTACAATGAAGGTGTAGCGGAACATGATATTTTTAATGCCCGGTATCATACGCATCTCAGTTTTCTTTTTTTATCAGGTAGGGTGGGGTGGTTGCAGTAGCAAGTCCCGTGTTTTCAGTCGACAAGTATTCTTCGATACGCGACTGGCGGCTTTTTTCAGTCAGTTCGGAAGAGATGGTAAGGGCATCGTATTTGATGTCGGTCAGTTCTTTTTTCAACCGGTCTATTTCGATTAATTCTTGCTGGCTTGAATAGCGGTTGTCAATATATAGAATGGTAAGGAAGACAATTAGTATCAGCAGATTGGCTTGTCTCCTGAAAAAATTATGTGCAAGAATATCTCCCCCCATGATGCTTTTGAAAGTGATATGGGGTTGTTTGGGTTGTTCTGTATTTCTGTTTTCTTTCATGTCTTCAAATCTCCATAAATTTATCCGATTTTTTCTGCAATCCGCAGCTTGGCGCTTCGGGAACGTGGGTTGCGGGCTTCCTCTTCGTCTGTAGGCGTGATTATTTTACAGACAGCACGCAGCGGTGCTTCGATATTTCCGTAAAAATCTTGTTTCATCTTGCCTTCCACATTGCCTGTTTTGATGACGTTCTTTACCATCCGGTCTTCCAGTGAATGGTAGGTGATGACTACCAGTCTTCCTCCAGGCTTCAATGCCTGGATTGCAGCCTTCAGCATTTCTTTCAGTGCCTCCATTTCGTGGTTCACTTCGATGCGTAATGCCTGGAACGTTTTTGCCAGTTCTTTTTTTTCGCGTTCTTTGCCGAAAAAAGGCTTGATGATTTCCAGAAACTCACCGATGGTATTTATTGTTTTTTGCGACCGTGCCTTGACCAGTGCCGCGGCCAGTTTACGACTGTTTTTCAGTTCTCCATACAGATAGAACAGGTTGGCAAGCTGTTCTTCTTCGTATGTATTGATGATATCGGCGGCAGTTATGCCTGCCCGTTTGTTCATCCGCATATCCAGTTTCCCGTCGAACCGGAAGGAGAATCCTCGTGTCGAATCGTCGAAATGGTGTGATGATACTCCCAAATCAGCAAGAATGGCATCTACTTGTTCCACTCCGTAATAACGCAAGAAGTTATGCAGGTAGCGGAAGTTGCTTCTGACGAAGGTGAATCGTCCGTCTTGGGGAATATTTTGTTCAGCGTCTTCATCTTGGTCAAATCCAAAAAGGCGGCTGTTTATTCCCATGCACCGCAGTATTTCCCGCGAATGTCCTCCTCCACCAAAAGTAAGGTCGACATAGGTTCCTCCGTCATGCAATTCCATGCCTTTGATGCTTTCGTGAAGCAATACAGGTATGTGGTATGTTTGTTGTTCGTCCGTCATATATGCAGCTTATTTTCTACCTTTTTCTCCTTATTATTCTATGAGCTGGTAAAATTACACATTTCGTAGCAAATGACATATAAGGTTTGTCGAAAATCTTTGAAGAAGTTATCAACAGGTCTTGATAGCGAATGTGTAAAATCAAGGAAGTGTGCACACAGGGGTAGCTTGTTGTGCAGTTTTCAGGCATTTGGGGTTTCCATTTGTTGTTTTTTTCATTGTTTGCCATATTTTCCTGCTCAATAGTGAGCAACTTAACAAAAGAAAAATTACATTTGCAAAGAAATCTAGAATGAAGCAATGGCGGAAAAATCGATTTTTTTAATAGACATTGATAAAATATTGAAAGAGAAAGCGGGGAAAAAGGCTGGATACGTTCCCCGTTTCCTGGTGTCTTACCTGAAGCGGATTGTCCATCAAGATGAAATAAACGGTTTCTTGAGAAGCGTGGAAGATAAGACTGGAGTCGAGTTTCTGGCTGCATGCATGGATTTCCTGGATGTCAAGCTGGAGGTAGAAGGGCTGGAAAACCTGCCCCAAGAGGGATTGTGTACGTTTGTGTCCAATCATCCTTTGGGAGGACAAGACGGGGTAGCATTGGGTTACTTGTTGGGCAAACATTATGACGGACGTATCAAATACTTGGTCAATGATTTGCTGATGAACTTGCATGGACTGGCTCCGCTGTGCATTCCTATCAATAAGACTGGTTCGCAATCACGTGATTTTCCCCGTATGGTTGAGGAAGGATTCCGTTCGGACAGTCATATCATCATGTTTCCGGCAGGCATCTGTTCGCGTCGGAGGCATGGAGTGATTCAGGATTTGCCCTGGAAAAAGACTTTTGTGACCAAGAGCGTGGAGACCCAACGTAATGTGGTGCCGGTTCACTTTGAGGGAAGAAACTCCGATTTCTTCTACAATCTGGCGAATGCCTGCAAGTTTTTGGGAATACGTTTCAATATAGCCATGCTTTATCTGGCTGATGAAATGTTCAAGAACCGCCATAAGACCTTCCGTGTCGCTATTGGAAAACCGATTCCGTGGCAGACATTCAACAGGTCGAAGTCGCCGGTCGAATGGGCGGCATATGTGCGTGACTTGGTATATAAACTGTAAATTAGACAAATAAGATATATGGAAGCTATTATTGCACCGGTTGAACGGGAGTTGCTGAAATCGGAACTGACGCCGGACAAGCGTTTGAGATCAACCAATAAAAGTAATAACGAAATTTACATTGTAAACTGGAAAAATGCCCCGAATGTGCTAAAGGAAATCGGCCGTCTGCGTGAAATTGCATTTCGTGCCGCAGGTGGAGGTACAGGGCAATCTGTTGATTTGGACGAATACGACTTGATGGAGAATCCTTACCAGCAGTTGATTGTGTGGAATCCTGATGCCGAAGAAATTTTAGGAGGGTACCGTTATCTGTTGGGGAATGAAGTTGAATTTGATAAAGAAGGAAGACCGGTACTTGCTACTGCACACATGTTCAATTTTTCCGAAAAGTTCTTGAAAGAGTATCTTCCTACGACTATTGAGTTGGGACGTTCCTTCGTTACTCTTGAATATCAGTCAACCCGTGCAGGTTCGAAAGGATTGTTTGCTCTTGACAATTTGTGGGATGGCTTGGGAGCACTGACCGTTGTCAAACCCAATGTAAAATATCTCTTCGGGAAAATGACAATGTATCCCAGCTACAACCGTTTCGGACGGGATATGATTCTGTATTTTCTGAAGAAACATTTTTCTGATAAAGACAACCTGATTACCCCGATGGAGCCTTTGCAAATCGATACCGATGAGGATATGCTGAAAAATATATTCTGCTATGATACGTTTAAGGAAGATTATCGGGTATTGAACCGCGAGGTGCGTAAACTGGGGTATAACATACCTCCTTTGGTCAATGCTTATATGAGTCTTTCGCCTACGATGCGTATGTTTGGTACAGCAATCAATGACGGCTTCGGTATGGTAGAGGAAACGGGTATCTTGATTGCTGTTGATGAAATCTTGGAAGAAAAGCGCGTACGCCATATCGAGTCTTATCTGCGTGAACACCCCGAAGCGCTTCATCTTACTTCGGGAGCGAATCCGGTGGTATCGGGAGAGAGGAAAGCCCAGTAATAGAAAGAAAAACTGCGCAATCCAGACTTGATATAGAATAGCAGGTGTCTACACCGCCGGCAGGCTGTTTCCATTGATTTTTCGGTAGAGGTCAAGGGCATATACATCGGTCATGCCGGAGATGTAGTCCAGTACGGCTTGGATTTTTCCATAAAGAGTGGGTGCCTGCATGTCGTATTGGTGCGACACACGGTTAATGAGCAACTGCGAATAGGCTTTGTGCGGATAACGTACTGCTTCTATCATCAGGTCTACCAGTGTGGTGATGACCTGATAGCCGGCAAGTTCGATGTCGAGCACGTCCTTGGCACAATATATCTTTTCAAAGGCAGTTTCCGAACATTGTTTGTAGGCTTCACGTACGGGAGAGGCAATCTGTTTGATGAGCGGTCCCTGAAAACTGCCTGACAGAATTTCTTCTTCGTGTTCGACGAAGGTTTCCACGCAGGCACGGGTCAGTACACCGATGGCTGATGAGCGTAGGTAGGCTATCTGTTCGTTGGTATCAGTTACCAGCTGGCATATCTGATGGATACGGTTCAGGCGTTCGGCGCTGAAGAAACATGCATACAGCTCCTTGGTTTCCTGAGTGGTCAGGATTTTCAGTTTGTGTGCATCTTCGATGTCCATCATCTGGTAGCAGATATCATCGGCGGCTTCTACCAGATACACCAGTGGATGGCGGGCATAGCGTATCGGTTCGCCTTCATTGCTGAGGCGGATAATTCCCAGTTCACGTGCAATGCGTTCGTAGTCGGCTTGCTCGCTCAAAAAGAAACCGAATTTTTGCTTCCCGCCGGCAAGTTGTGACGAAAAGGGATATTTTACGATGGATGCAAGGGTAGAATAGGTTAAGACGAATCCTCCTGGGCGTCGTCCGCGGAATTGATGGGTCAACAGGCGGAAAGCATTGGCGTTGCCTTCGAAGTGAGTCAGGTCTTCCCATTCGGCGGGAGATAGCAGAGACTTCAGTGCCTGGCCTTTTCCTTCCGAAAAATAAGTGCCGATAGCTGTTTCGCCCGAATGCCCGAAGGGAGGGTTGCCCATGTCGTGAGCCAGGCAGGCTGCCGAGACGATGGCTCCTATTTCTGCAAGATGTGAGCCGGCAAGTTCCGGATGTTTTTGAAGGAGCAGATGGGCTACATCGTTCCCCAACGAACGTCCCACGCACGACACCTCCAGGCTATGTGTCAGCCGGTTGTGTACAAAGATGCTTCCCGGAAGTGGAAATACTTGTGTCTTGTTCTGCAGGCGGCGGAACGGTGATGAAAAAATGAGTCGGTCGTAGTCGCGTTGAAATTCGGTACGGTCTTCTTTTCTCACTTCGTGCAAGGCTTCCAGCCCGAAGCGTTTGTTTGATATCAGTTGGTTCCA
The DNA here is from genome assembly GCF_002160215.1 of Bacteroides sp. An19. NCBI lineage: Bacteria > Pseudomonadati > Bacteroidota > Bacteroidia > Bacteroidales > Bacteroidaceae > Bacteroides > Bacteroides sp. An19. The sequence goes on from NZ_NFKD01000012.1 coordinate 71,493, forward strand.
GTTCATCATATTTCTTCAATTCTTTCGGATCTCGGCTTGCAAATGTATAAAAGATTCGTTTAAAAAATGGTAAACGTATTTATAAATCCTGCGAAATATGTATTTTCGCAGAAGATTTAAACTCAATGCATCACTGGTTACACAGATTTTGTCATGCAATCGTAAAGGAAATTATTTTTATTTGTGTAATCTGGTGGTGAAAACAATAATGAGCAAACTTACAATGAAAGTACAGATTATCAATAAGTCGAAGCATCCGCTTCCGGAGTATGCCACTTCCCTTTCGGCAGGTATGGACTTACGTGCCAACCTGGATGAGCCTATTGTGTTGAAACCTTTGCAACGTTGCCTGGTGCCTACGGGATTGTATATAGCTTTGCCCGAAGGTTATGAAGCCCAGATACGTCCTCGTAGCGGACTTGCATTGAAAAGAGGTGTCACCCTGCTGAATACACCTGGCACGATTGATGCTGATTATCGGGGAGAGATAGGAGTAATTATGGTCAACCTTTCTACCGAAGATTTTACGGTGACTGATGGCGAGCGTATTGCTCAAATGGTGATAGCCCGTTATGAACAAGCCGGATGGCAGGAGGTAGAAGTATTGGACGATACTGCACGGGGTGCAGGAGGCTTTGGGCATACGGGGACAAAATAAAGTCCTTGGTATTCGGGTTGTCAGGTTGGATAAGGCGGCTTTATAGTTGAAAACTTATACACATTCAGATGAAAAATTTATTCTATATATTATTTGCAACAAGCATGGCGATGATGTTCGTAGCTTGCGGCACGACAAAGAAACAGGCGAAGCAGTCAGATGCAGGTGTGGCATATACGCTGAGCTTCGAACAGCGCCGGAAGTACGATTATTATTTCCTGGAGGCAGTGCGGATGAAAGAAAAAGGACAATACGATGCGGCATATGAGTTGTATAAACATTGTCTGGACATCTATCCTTCATCGGGCGCTGCGCTTTACGAGATTTCACAGTTTTACATGTATTTGGGGCAGGAGGAAAAAGGCGAACAGGCATTGAAGCAGGCAGTGCGTTCCGATGAATCCAATTTCTGGTATAAACAGACGTTGGCTTCGTATTATGAACAAAAGATGAACCTGCCCAAAGCTATTGCCGTTTACGAAAATATGGCAGAGCAGTTTCCGGCACGCCTTGAACCGTTGATGTCGCTGGTCGATTTGTATAACCGGACAAAGAGTTACCAGAACGTCATCTATACCCTGAACCGTTTGGAAGAGCTGGACGGCAAATCCGAACAAATCAGTATGGAAAAGTTCCGGATGTATTTGTTGATGGGGAAACAGGACAGTGCTTTTGTCGAAATCGAGAACTTGTCGAAAGAATATCCTTATGACCTGCGCTACCAGACTATCCTGGGTGATGTGTATCTGAACAATGACAAACCCGATGAGGCGCTGGCGGTATATCAGCGTATCTTGAAGGAAGAACCCGATTATGCACCAGCAGTGTTGTCGATGGCTTCTTATTATCAAAAAACCGGGCAAGACAGTCTGTACCAGCTTCAGCTGGACACCATTCTGATGAACGATGATGTAGCCTCTGATACGAAGATGGAACTGATGCGCCAGTGTATTCTGCAGTCGGAACAGACTACGAAAGACAGTATGCAGATCGTTTCCTTGTTCCGGCGCATACTGGAACGTCCGCAGCAGAATGCCGACCTGGCTATGCTGTGTGCACAGTATATGATTACCAAGAATATGAAGAAAGAATCGGTTCCGGTGCTTGAACAGGTCCTTTCGTTGGATCCGGAAAACAAGCCTGCGCGTCTTCAGTTGTTGAGTTATGCAATACAAGATAACGAATTGGATGAAGTAGTCCGGATAGCGAAATCAGCGCTCGAATACCATCCCGAAGCATTAGAATTTTATTATTATTTAGGAGTGGCATATTATCAGAAAGAGGAACTGGACGAAGCGCTTGATGTATTTACACGAGGTGTGAAACAAGTTAATGAGAAAAGCGATAAAGGAGTAGTTTCCGACTTTTATGCCATCTTGGGTGATATTTATCATCAAAAAGGCAGGGCTGACGAGGCATATGCGGCTTATGATTCATCTTTGGTTTATAATCCCGACAACATCGGTACACTGAACAATTATGCTTACTATCTTTCGATAGAGAAAAAGAATCTTGACAAGGCGGAAGAAATGAGTTACCGCACGGTAAAGGCAGAACCCGATAACGATACCTATCTGGACACGTATGCCTGGATTCTTTTCGAGAAAGGTCGTTACACCGAAGCACGTATCTACATCGAGCAGGCTTTGCGCAATGGAGGAGAGAAGAGCCGGGTCATCATGGAGCATTGTGGTGATATTTATTATATGCTGGGTGAAAAAGATAAAGCTTTGGAATACTGGAAAAAGGCAGATGCCATGGAGAAGGTGGAAGAAGGGGAAACTCCACCTACCGAGCAGGAAATCAAACGCCTGAAACAGAAAATAAGATTGAAAAAATATGTAGAATAGGTGACAAGTTAGCAAGGTGACAAATTCTTCAAATACCTTGGTGATTAAACCGTGTCAACTCATTGCCTTGTCACTTAAAAAGGAACATCATGAAAAGACTGATAAATTATATAGGACTTGTAGTGGCAGTAGCACTCGTCGTGTCTTGTTCTTCTTCACGGAAGGTCGCCAGAACGCCGATGATTGGCGGGCTGACCGGAACGGATTATATCGAAAAAGTTATCGAACTTTCGCCTGTCTGGCAGAGCCTGAGCGGAAAAGTAACATTGAGCTTGTCTACTCCCGAAGGTGTGTCGAAGGTAGGAAGTGCCACCCTCCGGCTCAAGCGGGACGAGTCGATACAATTGTCGGTGGCACCCTTGCTGGGCATTGAGATGGCTCGTCTGGAGATTTCGCCCGATGGTATATTGGCACTCGACCGGCTGAACAAGCGTTATGTACAAGTGTCGTTCGAGGAAGTGAACAGTTGGGCACATACCGATTTAAGTTTTTCCATACTTCAGTCATTGTTTCTGAACGAATTGTTTGTACCGGGTAAGCAACGGGTCGCTGTAACCAATGCTGGAGATTTTCGGGTGTCGTTGGCGGACGGACGTGCTGTACTGGAAACACAGGACAGCGGGCAACTGACTTACCGTTTTTATACTTCGACAGATAAAGGATGGCTGGAAGAAAGTAACATCGGCCTGGCTGATACCCCTTATTCCCTGCAATGGAAATATGATGCATTTCAGTTGCTGAAAGACCGTTTTTTCCCAGAACAAATGTATGTAACAATACAAGGTACCGGCAAGCAGGTTGGGGTAGGCATGGAGTTTTCCCGTCTGAATGTAGGGGGTAATTGGGAGGCTCGCACAGAAGTTCCTTCCCGCTATAAGCGCGTGCAGGTGGATGAATTATTGAAGATGTTGGTAAGTAAATGAAGCAGTTTTGGAGTATAATCGGATTATTGTTGCTGGTTTCCGTTTCGCTTTCTGCACAGAGCACAAAGAAGATTCGGGAACTGGAAAAGCAGCATGCAGCTCTGCAAAAGCAGATAACTGATTCCGAGTCTTTGCTCCAGTCTACGCAGAAGGATGTGAAGAGCCAGTTGGACAATCTAGCGTTACTGTCCGGGCAAATCGATGAGAGGAAACGTTATGTCGAGACTGTCGAGAAGGACGTGGAGGTCATCCAGCGCGAAATCGACCGTGTAAAGGCTGAATTGGTTGCTTTGCAGCATGAACTTGCCGACAAGAAAAAAAAGTACGAGAAGTCGGTAATGTATATGTACCGCAATAAGTCGGTACAGGAAAAGCTGATGTTCATCTTTTCGGCAGATAACTTGAGCCAGATGTATCGTCGCTTGCGTTATGTGCGCGAATATGCTGATTACCAGCGTAGACAAGGATTGGAAGTGCAGCGTAAGCAAAAGCAGGTGGCAAACAAGCAGCAGACCTTGCTTGCCAGCCGTGAAGCAAAGCAGCAGTTGTTACATCAGGGAGAGGCAGAAAAGCAAAAACTGGAAGAACAGGAAAAAGAACGCAAGACATTGCTCGCTTCGTTACAGAAGAAGCAGCGGGGCATCCGGCAGGAACTCCAGAAGCAGCGGAAGTCTGCCGACCGTCTGAATGCCGAAATCGACCGCTTGATAGAAATCGAGATAGCAGCCGCGCGCAAACGTGCGGAAGAGGAGGCACGCCGAAAAGCTGCAGAAGAGCGGAAGAAGGCTGAAGCGGAACGGAAAGCAAAAGAAGCAGTTAAGTCCACTGTTGCCGAGAATAAGGAAACGTCTGCTCCTTCGGTTACGGAAAAAGTAGAAGTCTATAAGGTAGACCGTGAAGACCGTCGGCTTTCAGGGGTATTCGAGCATAATAAAGGTAGGTTGCCTATGCCCATTACTGGACCTTACGTAGTGGTAGGACATTATGGCAAATACCAGGTGCAAGGTCTGCGTAACGTCCGGCTGGATAATAAAGGCATTGATATAAAGGGGAAGACTGGAGCACATGCCCGCGCTATCTTTGACGGGGAAGTGTCTGCTATTTTCCAGTATAACGGTTTGTCGAATGTGCTGGTGCGTCATGGCAGCTATATTTCCGTATATTGTAATCTTTCTTCTGTTAGTGTGAAAAAAGGCAGTGTGCTGAAGACTCGTGATGTGATAGGAGTAGTCAATACTGACAAGGGAGGCAATACCGTCCTTCATTTTCAGCTTCGCAAGGAAACCGCCAAGTTGAATCCCGAATTGTGGTTGGCACGCTAAGGGGTCGTGTATCATAGTGTAAATATTTTCTGTGCCTCTTTTAAAAACCGCATGACTGTCTTGCTTGTAAGATTATTAATCTTATAACCGATGAAACTATATGCCGGAGAGAACAATGCTTGCTTGTCATGCCGGATTTGTAATTCACACCGTTCAAATTATAACTCAAGGACTTACGAACTTAAAAACTCAAAAACTTAACAACTAACCTACAGGCTGTTGATTTCTTCTTCGGACAAGCCGCTGCATTCGGCGATTATGCTGATTGCAACTCCTTTAGCCTTCAGGCTTTGTACCATTTCAATTGCTTTTTTCTTTGCTCCTTTTTCAATACCGATTTTTTCTCCTTCTTTCAGTCCTTCCTTGCGTCCTTCTTCCTTCGATTTAATTTTCGCAGTATCAATGGTATTTTTCCAGTCCCGGTAGATTTTCAGGCTTTCTTCGTAGCTGTCGTATTCGGTCTTGGTGAACTTGGCAATCTCAGCGGCTTCGAAGAGTTTGGTGAAGATGCGTTCCTGCAGGGCTTTGGGACGTTCCATCAGGCGTGAGAGGTTGCGCAACACGAAGAGCCATTTCTCGAACATGCCGTTCAGTTCTTCTTCGCTTTTATTGAACTTGGGCATTTCCAGGTAAATGAATGTCAGCTTGTCATAAAACACTTCTTTGGTCCGGGTGTCCATGAGCTTCACTTCGTGGTGATAGAAATCATCGCTCTGCTCGTCGAAGGTGAAGTTGAGGATGCCGATGACATATACGGCTTTCAGCCGGTAGTTCCATTCCTTTATCATTTGTTGGTCACGAATAGGAAATGTTGTATAGAATAGAATCCTGTCCTTGAAGAACTGTTGCTCTCCGTGCTGCATTTCTACCAGTATTTTCTCTCCGTTTTCGTTTTCGCAATACACGTCGAACACCGCCTTGCGATCTGCCTCGCCGGTGCCTAAATGTTCCGTATTGAGGTAGGTCAGGTCTTTCACCACTTCCTTTCCGTGCAGGAGGCTGTTGATGAAGCTGATGAGCAGGTCCTTGTTGATTTCGGTGCCGAACAGTTTCTTGAATCCGAAGTCGGTGTAGGGGTTGACGTATCTGTCGCTGAGTTCTCTGCTGTTCATAAGTCGATGTATTTTAGGGATGTGACGTTTGCAAAGATAATGGTTACAAATTACATTTCCCCATTCATTTGGACAAAATTTGTTCATTAGAAACATTTCCCATGCATTTCCCATGTACTTCCTCTCTCTTTTATAGAATTTTTGAGAAATATTTTCTAAAAGCTCCTGCGAATGGATTTAATGGTCTATATTTGTATTGTGATAATTAAACATAGCATTGAAATTGGTATTTTTAAAATGAGGTTTGAAACATACAGTTCTTTAATGGAAAAAGCAAGGTGCTTTTGTGCAAAAATAAAACGGAAAAGAAATGGTTAAAGAAAAAATATCGCAAAATCAGCATATAATGAATACTACTAGAAAATTATCACCTTCTAGAACGCTGATCATATACTCGATTATCATATCAACAATCGTTGGTTATGCGGTTTATTATGCGTTCATGGAAGGAAATACTGCAATAAAAATTGTTACAATAATTGCGGCATTATGCATTGTACTGCCTATATTGAAAATGCCAGTAAGCATACACGAAGACAATGATAGTATACGAATCAAACTAATTGTAGGAGAAAAAGCCTTTCTCAAAAAAGAATATGCCATAACTCACATCAAAACAAAAAGTTTGTTCTCAATACGTCTGTTCGCTACATCTGTATTTTTATATTGGGGATATTTTTGGACAAAATCAGTGGGAAGATTCTATGCACTATGTGTAGATAACTCCAATTTGATTATGCTAACCAATAAAACTGACGGTTCTAAAATTGTCATTGATTCACCTTATATATAATAAGGTATAATGCAACGATTGACAATCATACTTGTATGAATATCACTTTCATTCGGCCTGATTGCAAATCAATGTAATTCTTAAACAATGAGAGGATAGCGCACTCAAACATAACGCATCTTCTCATTGATTTTAGAAGCTGTTTTGAATTTATCGTGCGATGATTTGGGATGAGTTTTTGAGGCATTTCCGCTTCTGTGATGAGGAAGATAGCGGGCTATCTGACGAAGAACAGGAGCGAAAAGGACCA
>NZ_NFKD01000120.1:0-3687 GCF_002160215.1 Bacteroides sp. An19
ACCGTGGTATAGACGGGAACAAGAAAATCAAGGGACGGAAAGAGCACATCATAGTCGATACGCTCGGCCTTCCGTTAGCCGTCGCAATCCATGAAGCCAACCTGCATGACAGCAAGGGCGCCCCACAAGCCATAGAAAAACTCGCTTATAAATTTCCGCGCTTGGTTAAAATATTGGCGGATGGAGGCTACAGGGGAGATTTGGCTGATTGGGTCAAGAAGAAATTCGGATGGATATTGGAGGTCGTACTCAGACCGGACGAATGTCCGTCCAAATTTCAGGTACTGCCCAAACGCTGGATTGTGGAACGCTCTTTCTCATGGCTGGAAAACTTCAGAAGGCTGACCATCGATTACGAATTCCTTGCTGAAACTGCGGAAGCTATGGTACAACTTGCATTCATCCAAATCATGCTTAACAAATTTATCGAATGAAATCAAAACAGCTTCTAAGAATATTACGTCTATTCAATACAATTCGTTAAATTTGCCGAGCAAGGTCACGTTTAAAGACGGAAGTACGATAACCTATCTGTATGCGGCTGATGGCACAAAGCTTCGCACGGTTCATAAGACAGGGAGTACGGCCACCACGACTGACTATTGCGGGAATGTGGTCTATGAAAACGGCACGCAGAAATACCTGTTGACGGAAGAGGGTTATGTTACTTTGGCGGATAATAAATACCATTATTATCTGAAAGACCATCAGGGGAATAACCGTGTGGTCATCAGCTCAACGGGGACGGTCGAGGAAACGAACCATTATTATCCTTTCGGCGAGGTGTTCGCGGCAACGAACAATGTCCAGCCGTATAAGTATAATGGTAAGGAGTTCGACAATAAGAACGGCTTGAACTGGTATGATTACGGTGCACGGCATTATGATGCTGCTTTGGGAAGGTTTGTGAGTGTTGACCCGTTGGCGGAAGAGTATTCTTCGACTTCACCTTACGGTTATTGTTTAAATGATCCCATTCGGTTTGTTGATCCGGATGGTAAGAAGATAAGGATTGGAACATTTTGGCAGCGTTTAGGTGTTGCACTCGGGATGAAAATTGAATTTATAGAAAAGGTTTCTGAACAGTTTGAACAAAATAATGAGCTTAATTCTACCGTTAAATCTGTTTATGCAGAATTAGAAAATAGTGATTTGGTATTTGATGTACTTCCTTTATCGGAATCTCCCAAAGGAACAAAAATTGGCAACCATGTTATTCCTGATGAAAAAATCGTGCCAGGAGAAAGTCAAGGTGCAACTTTATATTATGATCCTGATATGAAAGAGAGACCGGATGGTGTGGTACGTGATCCTAAAATTGGTTTAGCACATGAAATGGGACACTTAAAGGATTTGATGGATGGTAAGGCTGTTTCTTCTGATGTAAAAAAAGTCATACAAGGAGATAAGGTTGAAAAAACTAAAATGGAGCAGAATGAACGTACTTCATTGATGTTGGAAAATAAAATAAGAGAAGCTTTAGGATATGAAAAAAGAGAAAAGAATTTTGAAAATATTGATAACTAATTGTCTGTTTTTGACCGTAGTATGTAGTGGCTGCAAGGAAATAGCTTTTGAACGGGAAATTAAAAATTGGGGTGTCTATGGACAGCAGATTCCTTTACCAGTACAAATTTGTACAGCAGATTCTACTATTATATTGGCGTGTGAGAGTTGTATTTCATTGGTTGAGGAAATATGTAAACATGATGGAGTGGATGCGGCTGAGGCAGGCGAGATAGTGTATGATGCGTTTAAGCAAAAGTTACCTGTTCATGTTTCTTTGGCCTACTATCAAGAAGCTTTACAAAATCGTATTATAGTAGTTCCTCGAATAGATTCAATCTATCGTAATGAAGGAATTAAAGGCATAATAGAAAATTGTTTTCAATGGAAAGGTGAATCTTGGTGTTTAGATGAAATATCTTACATCCCTGAATATAAATCCAATCGTTGGAGTAAGTCTGAAACAGATTATATTATCTACTTATTGTCTTTGCATAAAATATACATGACCTATTTGATAAGTGATGAAGTGCCTATTATAACATTTGTACTTGCGGATAGAATATCAAATATGCCTTAAAGGGATGATAAGAATTAGTTTGAATTTAAGATGGTAATTTGTTCAATCCTCTTGTTCTATTTTTGATTTATCTTGAAAATAGAATAAGAGGATTGTTCTATGTGGACGGTAGTTTTGAAATCCAAACAATAACTTAATTAATTATTAATCTGTATTTTTACTTCTGTTAACTTAAAAGGTAAGTACATCTGTCGTTACAAAGCGCATCATGGAGAAGCGTCCCGGCTGTGATGCCGTTTATTACATCTATGACAAAGGTGAACGTCTTGTGTTCTCTCAGGACGGTGAGCAACGCGGACGTGGCGAGTGGACGTTTACGATTCCCGATGTGTTCGGGCGCACCCTGCTGAAAGGTGTCTGCAAGAATATGTTTTATTACGATGACTATCCGTTCATTAACATTGTGACGGAAGCGAAGCGCACAAATGCCTCGAACAGCCTGTACGGGCATACGGTTTCGGGCGTGACGTTAAATAACGCAACACTTCACGGTGTGAACTTCTACGACGACTATGCGTTTATCGGGAAAAACGGCGTCCCGACTTCATTGAATTATGCCACTCCCCCTTCTGGCTACGGCACCCGTTATACAGGCGGCTACAAGGGGTTGTTGACGGGTACGGTTACGGCAAGACTGGATGCGTCGGGTGTGGCAGGATACGACTACACGGCTTATTATTACGATGACCGCGGCCGTATCATCCAGACGAGGAGCACGAACCATTTGGGCGGAACGGATGTGGAGTATGTCGCCTATAACTTCATCGGCGACCCAGTGAAGCGTCAGCACGTGCATACCGCCAGCGGCAAGTCGACACAGACCGAGACTTATACCTATACATACGACCATGCAGGCCGGTTAACAATGACGAAGTATAAGCTGAACAGCAATGCCGAAATTACGTTGGTTAGTAATACGTATGATGAACTGGGTAGGCTGAAAACGAAAAGCCTGCACGGCAGCACAACCAACAAACTGACATACAGCTACAACATCCGTGACTGGCTGACAGGCATCAGCGGCAGCAAGCTGACGCAGAACCTGTACTATAATACGGGTAATGGTACACCGCAATATGGCGGGAATATCAGCAGCATGACTTGGAAGGCAGGTAATGAAAGTACGACAAGGGGGTATAAGTTTGCCTACGACGGTTTGAGCCGGCTGACTTCTGCTACATACGGCGAAGTCACAAATATCGGTAGCAACGCCAACCGTTTCACGGAAAAGGTTACGGATTATGACCTGAACGGGAATATCAAGGGCTTGCAGCGTTACGGGCAGACCTCCTCAACCGGTTACGACTTGATAGACAACCTGACCTATACGATGAGCAGCAATCTGATAACACGGGTGGATGATGCTACAACTGCCGCAGCCTACAACAACGGTTTCGAGTTCAAAGATGCCGTAAAGCAGGCGAGCGAGTACACAACGACAAAAACGGCAACCTGACGAAAGATTTGAATAAGAACATTACGAGTATTCAATATAATTGTTTAAATTTGCCAAGCAAGGTCACGTTTGATTCGGACAGATGAGGTATTACATAAACGGCTGACAAACGGACACGGATCTTTTTTTGATTTGACTCAGGAGT
>NZ_NFKD01000121.1:0-3303 GCF_002160215.1 Bacteroides sp. An19
ACTTTACATAATACTTAAACGATTTTCAGAAAGACTTAAGGAAGTCCATCAGCGCTTCATTATTTTGCCATACTGGTTCTGTTTCCGGGACTATTTTGATATATGCTTTCTCAATGGCTTCTCGTTTCATTTTAGAGTCTGCACGTGCATAAATTTCAGTTGTTTGTATGTTGGCATGCCCAAGAAAGTCTCGTATATAAACCAATTCTACTCCTGCTTGTAAAAGGTGCATAGCGCGGCTATGTCTAAGTGAATGGCAACTTATTCCATCAGGAATCAAAACAGGATTCTTCTTTCTTGCCTTCTGTACATAAATATTAAGTATATTCGATATGCCAGCTCGTGTCAGTTTTTCACCCCAAGCATTGGGGAATAGCGGATGTTGTGCATATTCCGCAGATAACAAATTGTTTTCTTCCATATATTTCCTTAGAATATCCAATTGTCTTTCCATTATAGGTACGATTCTCGACTTTCCCCCTTTCCCCTTAATACATATGCTATAAGGTTTACTAAAACGGATAGAAGAAGGCATCATATTGATAATTTCTGAAACTCTTGCTCCTGTATCATACATAAGAGATAAGATTGCCAAATCTCTTCTGCCTCGTTTCCGGCTAATATCAGGCTGTTCCAACAAAAGACGCATTCCTTCTATTGTCAAATATTTGATTATAGATGTGTCGGTTCTTTTATTTTCTATAGTTATCACTTGATTATATGCAGAGATTCTATCCGGATTCTTGTATTGTACATATTTTACAAAAGAACGGATTGCCGCAAGACGAAGATTTCTTGTTGATGCAGTGCATTTCCGTCCTGTTTCAAGCCAGTCAAGAAACGATATGACATTGTCTTTCGTTATCATGGACATTGTTATACGTTCTGCCTTTACCCCTAATTCCTTCATATAACGGAGATATAAGATGAACGTATCTTTATAGGAATAGATTGTATTAGTTCTTGCTCCCTTTTCGTGAGGAAGGTACTTAACAAGAAAATCTGTCAGATATTTGGAAAAATCTGTCGGTTTCATAATTTTAAATTTTAGGGAATACGTTAAAACAAATAGCATCTACTTTCTCCAATAAGCCGGGAAACATGTCTTCTGTTAGCCTGACATAATTATTAGTGGCTTGATAAGATTTATGCCCTAAATAAGTGGATAAAATGGGTAGAGCGCAATATAAATCCATACCAGATTCTACCATTTTTACCAAAGAATGAACAGCAAAGGTATGCCTCAAATCATGCAGGCGTATGTTATTCTTGGGAATTCTTGCAAAAAGCAATATTTTCCTGAATCTACGATATATACTATCTCTACTGCATCTGCCACCCTTTAATGTTACAAAAAATGGACTGTCCATAGATGTGCTTACCGGCAGTCTATCTCGTTTCATGACGTATTCCTTGAGGACCGCTGATAAAGTGGCATCAAATGGAATCAGTCTGTCTTCGCCATTTTTTGTGTCTCTAAGAATGCAATAATTTTCTTTAAGATTGACATCTTGGTTATTTAGAGAAACAGCTTCACTTATGCGCATTCCTGTTGCATATAAAGTACGTATTATAGCAGGCATGGCAAAAATAGAGGATCTTAAATCGTTATTCCCACTCTGATAATTATCGCAAGCCCAAAATAACTTAGCTACCTCTTCGTGAGTGAATATGTACGGGACAAAATTGTTTCGTAATATTGGCAGTTTGATTATGTAGGAGGGGAAACCTCTTTGCGATAGAAAGGAAGAAAAGGAATTCAATAATGTGCACCTGTGATAATGTGTACTTGCCGATTCATTTTCCCTTCTTTTACACCATTGTTCAGAAATTGCTTTAGTGACGCCGATAGTATCGTTATGGCTCCGCAATATGAATTGGTCAAAATCAGAGAACATACTTTCGGCATGTGTATATTTGAAACCCATATTACGCTTTACGGCAATTAATTCTTCAATATATGGTGCATAAATACTATGGTAAGTCTTACTCATAAAAATACCCTCCTTTCTGATTGTAAAATTTTAGGTCAACTTCCGGCACTGGCAACGAACACTGTCTCAATGCTTGTGCATCAACCCTCAAGTAATATTTGGTCGTTTCCGTACTGCCATGCCCGAGAACTTCGCTTATGACCGGAAGTTTCACTTTTTCCGATAAAAGCAATGCCGCTAAAGAATGTCGTAATGCGTGTGATCCATGATGTTTATCTTTTGTATCAATCTTGGCTATGGCAAAATACTTCCTTGCTATTTGAGTTATCAGAAATGCGTTTATCTTTTTATATGGACTGCGTGAAAGCAAGAATACATATTGCAAACCTGACTTTTTACGTCCATAACGTAAGTATTCTATAATGGAGTTGCCGATTTCTGGCAAGAGTGGCAAAACAAGTTCTTTGCCTGTTTTGTATTGAACAAGCCGAATAATGTTATGTTCCCAATGTATATTCTCAAATTTCAAATTTGCTATATCAGATGCCCTTAAACCGAGAATTGATGCAAGACACAATATCGCATAATCACGCTTGCCTATCCCTGTACTTCGGTCAACAGACGCCAGAATCTTTCTTATCTCTTCTTCACTATAGACGGAAGGAAGTTTAGGCTGCTTATTATAGTTCTCCTTTGGTATAATGGAAGCCAAATCCACTTTTATGTATTGGTTGTTATATAAATATCTCAAGAATGGTCTCACATAATGTATGAATTTGTCTCCGTATGATTTATATTTAAAATCATTCCGCAAATAATGGAGTATTATTGATTCTGTTAAATCGTTTATCCTTGTTATGTTATGGGAAGTAAGATATTCCCAAAAACGGCCCAAGTTCAATCTGTCATGGTTTATGGTACCATCTGAGATTCTGTCTTGCCTTCTTTGTTCCATATACTGTAACATCAAAAGACCTATTTCTCCTTCAAATTTGAAATTCATCTTTTTAACGAAAACCCTACCATGCAGTAAATAATCCTTAAACAATATGATTGAGGCAAATATTCTTCTTACACCTCGTTCTATCGTCTGCAGGTCTTTTCCGCCTGATATTTCAAGCAGAAATTCATCACAAATTTCCGGTGTCGGATATTTCATCTGGTGATTGACCATAAATTGTTTTAAACGACTCCAAACCAAGACATGATTTCGCAAGGTCTTTTCTTTTCGATGATATTCATTTCTCAGAATATCCAAAATTGATGAAGATACCTCTTCAAAAGTTTTAATCTGTTTATACATACTTAATTAACTATTGATTAGACGCTCTAATATAGCCAATTTTTATGTATAGAATTTAGGTATGAT